>CAZXDS010000061.1:0-16175 GCA_964639525.1 uncultured Melioribacteraceae bacterium
TTACACTGAAAATTGTAGAACCGACTTTCTAGTCGGTTTATCTTTCAATGTTTTAAAATATTTAATTTTCTTACTGTTTTCTAAGTTTTCTCTACATTTAACCAGGAACAAACTGGAAAGTTTGTTCTACAACAACAAATTAATATTGAAAACTGTATTATTTGACTCTGAATCGCTGCCACTTCAAACTATAATTGACTTTTACTTATTAATACAATAGGTTTATCGTTTCGATAAAGTGAAAATGATTGAGAAAAAGATAAAAATAGTTCAAAACGAAATTGCCGAAACTTGTGCAAAATGCGGCAGAGATGTTTCGGAGATCAGACTTGTTGCTGTTTCTAAAACGAAGCCGATTGATGATATTTATTCCGCAAAAAATGCAGGTCTAGTCGATTTTGGTGAAAATAAAGCACTCGAATTTAGAGACAAAGCGAAAGAAATAGATAATAATATCGTGTGGCATTTTATCGGTCATTTGCAGACTAACAAAATCAAATACGTTATACCCTATGCTCATTTTCTTCATTCTGTTGACTCAATTAAATTGGCTGAAGAAATAAACAAACGTGCTGTAAAACTATCTAAAATTCAAAAAATATTTCTTGAATTTAATACTTCAGGAGAAGATACCAAGTTTGGAATAACTTCATTTGAAGATGGACTGAAATTAGTTGAATTTTGTAAAAAGCAAACTAATTTGGAACTAACCGGTTTAATGACAATGGCACCTTATACGAACAATGAAAGTTTAATTCGTAAATCATTTTCAAAATTGCGTAATTATTTGAACATGTTTAATAACAGAGGATTTAATCTCAAAGAATTATCGATGGGAATGAGTAACGATTTTCAACCGGCAATAGAAGAAGGCGCCACAATTGTTAGAGTCGGCTCGAAAATTTTCGGGGAACGAGTTTATACTTAAACAAGTTTGTCCTAAAAACATGTTACACTAAAGTGCAATTTTGAACTTAGAAGAAATCTTTCAAATATTCGTTTTTAGTCTGTTTCCCCACGGCTGAAGTCGTGGGTTAGTAAAAATATTACTTTTTAGAATGAACTCATTTATTATTTTTAATTTTTTGACAAAATAAACATCCGGCATCTGCCGGATAGTTATTAATAATATAGAATAGAAAGTCGTAAGCTTAAATGTTTGTCATTCTTGTGCTGTTAAGCGAAATCTATATTTATGCAAATATTTACAATGAAAATATTTGGAAATGATATTTTACAAAGTTTTTAATCAAATATATTTTTGACATTTTAAATTTAGGTTATTATGGGATTTACACCACATAGTATAAAAAACCAAGAGTTCAGTCGTTCAGTTAGAGGATACGACAAGGACGAGGTTAATGCATTTCTGGAAAACGTTTCGGATGAATTTGAAAAACTGAAATATGAAAATGATAAAATGACTTCGGAAATTGATTTGTTAAAAGATCAAGTTAACGAGTTTAAGAAAATAGAAAAGACTCTTCAAGAAACTTTACTAAAAGCTCAAGAATCATCAAGTAAAGCTGTTGATTCTGCCAAGAAACAGACCTCATTAATGATTAAAGAAGCTGAACTAAAAGCTGTGCAAATAATAGATAACGCAAAAGAAAGCTCTGAATTTATTCGTAATGCCGTTATGAAATTACGCGAAGAAAAAAATCTATTGGTTGCAAAAATTAAAGCAATGGTCGATTCTCAAGCAAAACTTTTAGCAATGAATGTTGAAAATATTGAAGCACAACCAATTGAAACAAAAACTGCAAAGAAAAAAAGCACTAAATTCAAAGATGATATTAATGTAAATGATATTCTGGAGAAACTTTTATGAGCAAACTGAATGAAAAAATTAAAGAAACACTCGAAGTAATAAAAGCAAAAACGGATAAACAATATAAAATTGGGATAATACTCGGAACCGGACTTGGCGGTTTAGTAAGTGATATTGCTGTTGAGCAAACGATTGATTATACCGATTTGCCGCATTTCCCATTGTCAACAGTTGAATCACACAAAGGAAAATTAATTTTCGGTAAACTTGAAGAAAACAATGTTGTTTGCATGCAAGGGCGCTTTCACTATTATGAAGGCTATTCGATGAAACAAATTGTATATCCGGTAAGGGTAATGAAAAAACTCGGTGTACAAATTTTACTCGTTTCAAATGCCTGCGGAGGATTAAATCCGCTTTACAAAAAAGGTGATGTGATGATTATGGTTGATCATATTAATCTACTTGGAGACAATCCTTTAATAGGACCAAATGAAGATGATTTTGGACCGCGTTTCCCCGATATGAGTGAACCATATTCCCAAAGCCTGATTAGTCTTGCAGAAAAAGCAGCACTTGATAATAAAATCAGAGTACAAAAAGGTGTTTATGTTGCCGTACCCGGTCCCAATTTGGAAACCAAAGCGGAATACCGATTCTTAAGAAATATTGGTGCCGATGTAGTCGGCATGTCAACAATTCCTGAAGACATTGCGGCTAATCATATGGGAATGCAAGTTCTCGGGTTAAGCATTATTACTGATGAGTGTTTCCCTGATAGCTTAAAACCTGTAAATGTTGAAGAAATTATCGCGGCTGCAAATGAAGCAGAGCCAAAAATGACTGCAATAATTAAAGGAGTTGTAAACAAACTGTGAACGTAATGAAAAAATATTATTTGATAACACCGGCAATTATTGTTGTTTTAATTTTTGCTTCAAATTTTTTGAACACAACTTTATTTGGAGTTGCAACCGGTGATTTCTCCGTTTGGTTTGTTCTTGCTGTTTTTGTATTTGCTTCGGGCTGGTTTATGAATGCAACAATTGGCTGGATTAACGGTGGGAAAATTTTATTCGCGGTAGTTGTGGCTATTACTATTGTAAGCATAATAATGGTTACTTTATTCCGAGGTTATTTTGGATTGAGCGAATTGCTTGTTGAAAATTTATTGGTCTTTGCTTTAAGAAATATATTCCTGGGAGCTATGGGATTTTTTGGAATGGCTATTTCAGAAAATATGATTCTGCAAAAAGAATTGGAGAATTATAAGTCTAAAAATAACGATTATGAAAAACACGTTGAGAATGCAGAAAAAGAAGCACGGTTAACAATAAATGAAGCAAAAATAACAGCAGAAAGGATTATATTTGAGGCTCAAAAAAAATCAAAAGATGTAATTGATACAAAAAATAAAATTGAACGGAATCTAAAAGAGTTTATTCAAACCGAAAGAGAACTGTTAAAAAAATACGAAGAAAACTAACTTTTAAAATTATTATCAATACTACTTATGTTTAAACAATACGAAAAAATAAACTACCCTGAAATTGAAAAAAGAATTTCAAAGTTTTGGAAAGAGAATAGAATCTTTGAAAAAAGTATAGAACAAAGAGACGAATCAAAACCATTTACTTTTTACGAAGGACCTCCAACGGCAAACGGAAAACCGGGCATTCATCATGTTATGGCTCGAACATTAAAAGATTTGGTTTGCCGTTATAAATCATTTAAAGGATACCGTGTAAATAGAAAAGCTGGTTGGGACACTCACGGTTTACCGGTTGAAATTGAAGTTGAAAAAAGACTAGGAATAAAAAGCAAAAGTGAAATCCCTGAATTCGGCGTAGCAAAATATAATAAAGCTTGTTTGGATTCTGTTTTTACTTATAAAGACCTTTGGGAAAAAATGACGGAGCGTATGGGCTATTGGTTAGACCTTAACGACCCTTATATTACGTGTACAAATGAATATATCGAATCAGTTTGGTGGGCATTAAAAACACTTTTCACAAAAGGATTAATTTATAAAGATTATAAAATAGTCCCGCAATGCCCTCGTTCGGAAACCGTACTTTCTTCGCACGAACTCGCTTTGGGATATAAAGAAACTAAAGACCCTTCGGTATATGCATTATTTAAATTGAGAGATTCCGGTTTAACTAAAAAAGGAGATGCTTATTTCTTAGTTTGGACAACAACTCCCTGGACACTTATCTCGAATGTTGCTCTCGCTGTCGGTTCTGATATTGACTATGTAAAAGTGAACACGGAAAATAAGCTTATAATACTTGCAAAAGAAAGACTTTCCATATTAAAAGAAAAATATGAAATTGTTGCCGAATACAAAGGAAGTGAACTTGCAGGACAAGAATATTATCAATTATTTGATTATTTAACAGTTGATAAAAAAGGGTTTTATGTTGTGGAAGCAGATTTTGTAAGTACTTCCGATGGCTCCGGTATTGTTCACATGGCACCCGCTTTTGGTGCAGACGACTACGAAGTTTCAAAAAAATACGATTTGCCTTTCCTTCAACCTGTTACACGAGGCGGAAAATTTACTGATGATATTACAGATTTTGCAGGAGTTTTTGTAAAAGATGCTGATTTAGATATCATTTACATGATGAAGAAAGCAGGAACACTTTACAAAAAGGAAACAATAACCCATACTTATCCGTTTAGTTGGCGTTTCGATGATGTTCCGGTTATTTATTATGCACGAGAATCATGGTTTATCAGAACTACTTCCGTTGCCGATAGAATGGTTGAACTTAACAAAACAATAAATTGGCATCCGCCGGAAGTTGGGAGCGGACGTTTCGGCAATTGGCTTTCGGAAAACAAAGACTGGGCTTTATCCCGCGATAGATTTTGGGCTACTCCCCTGCCAATTTGGGTCAACGATAATGGTGAGTCATTTGCAGTTGGAAGCATTGAAGAACTAAAAGAAGGTTTTATTGAGAAAGAAGGAAAGAGAATTTCGGTAAGTGAATTTGATAACATTGACCTTCACAAACCATTTGTTGACGATATTAAATTTGAAAGAAACGGAAAAATTTATACGAGAACACCCGAACTGATTGATGTGTGGTTCGATTCCGGCTCAATGCCATTTGCTCAACTACATTACCCGTTTGAAAACAAAGAACTGTTTGAGAAAAACTTTCCTGCCGATTATATCTGTGAAGGAATAGATCAAACACGCGGTTGGTTTTATACTATGCACGCAATTTCAACAATGTTGTTTGATAATGTGGCATACAAAAATTTAATTGTAAACGAATTAATACTTGATAAGAACGGACTGAAAATGTCAAAGTCAAAAGGCAATACCGTAAATCCCTTTGATTTATTTGATAAATACGGAGCCGATGCTACTCGTTGGTATTTAATGACTACAAGCCCGCCGTGGAGACCTACGTTATTTGACGAAGACGGAATTGTTGAAGTTCAGAGAAAATTTTTCGGAACTTTAATGAATACATATTCCTTCTTCGTACTTTACGCGAATATTGACAATTTTGATTTCTCGGAAAATCCGGTGCCGATTAGTAAACGCCCTGAAATTGACAGATGGATTATTTCAAAGTTAAACTCTCTTGTTAAAGAGTACGAAAATAATCTTGAAAATTACGAAACAACCAAAGCTGCAAGAGCAGTCGCTTCTTTCACTTTGGATCAATTATCAAATTGGTATGTACGCCGAAACAGAAGAAGGTTTTGGAAATCGGACATAAACGAAAATAAACTTTCTGCATATCAAACATTGTACGAATGCTTGATTACAGTTGCTAAACTTACTGCTCCGTTTGCTCCGTACATTGCAGACGAACTTTACCAAAATCTTAACAATGTTGCAAAACTTGAAGATAACCAATCAATTCATCTTGTTGATTTCCCTGAAATTGGATTTATTGATGAAAACCTTGAAACTAAAATGGATATGGCACAGCATATTGTTTATCTTGCAAGGTCTATGCGTGCAAAAAATAATCTAAAGGTCAGGCAACCTCTCAATAAAATTATAGTTGCTGTAAAACCAACATCGCGAAACGCAGTGCAGAATATTAAAGAAATAATTCTTGAAGAATTAAACATTAAGGAATTAGAAGTACTGGAAGATGATTCTTCAATTGTAAATAAATCTGCCAAAGCTAATTTTAAATCACTCGGTCCAAAATATGGGAAGTTAATGAAAGCACTTTCCGCCGAGATACTTAAACTAGATAAAGAAGCAATCTCCAAATTTGAAGAAGAAAGACAAATTAGTATAAATGTTAATAATCAAGATATTTTACTTGATACCGATGACGTTGAAATTATTTCCACTGAAATTGAAGGTTGGGTTGTTGAAGCGGAAAACGGTGTTACGGTGGCAATTGACACGGAACTTAATGAAGATTTAATTTCCGAAGGCTACGCTCGCGAATTTGTGAACAGAGTTCAAAATATGAGAAAAGATTTTGGGCTTGACGTTATGGATAGAATTGATGTAAGTTTGCAATCCGATAAAATATTTGTTGATTATATTATTAAATTTTCTGATTATATTAAAGTCGAAGTTTTGGCAAAAGATTTGAATACGGTAATTAGCGATGGGGGCTTCAAACAAGAATGGCAAATTGGTGATTATATTTGTATTATCAATATTCAAAAAGTTAAGATGTAAATAAGTCAAGGAGAAGAAATGGCTAAGAGCACAGGTAAAAATATTAAAGATAAAACTAAAGCGCCCCAAAAGGGAACTACTGCAAAAAAAACAGTTGCTAAAAAAATAACCAAAAAGACTCGGGCCGCTTCGGTTAAAAAAACTACTCCGGTAGAAAAGGTAACTAAAAAAACACAATCCGGAGCTGCTAAAAAAGCAACTGCTACAAAAAAAGCTGTTACTGCCAAAAATAAGGCTACTGCCGCATCTACTGGTAATTATAAACCTACAATATCCGTAAAAGAAGCTCTTAAATCTATGAAGGGCTACGGAAAACGTGATCTTGCAAAGTTTAAAAAAGTAATTATGGCAAAGCGTGAAGATATTATTAAACAACTTCAAGCGTTAAAAGATCAAATGATGGATTCCTCTACCGGCCAGTATGTTAATGAGAATTCTCCTTATTCACTGCACATGGCAGAACAAGGAACAGATGCTCAGGAACGTGAAAAATTATATCTTTGGGCACAACGCGAAAATAAATTCCTCGGTTATTTGGATGATGCTCTTCAAAGAATTGAAAATGGAACATATGGTATCTGTATTGATAGTATTAATAATCCGGACGAAACTCCTCACTTAGTCCCTAAAGAAAGATTATTTGCAGTCCCACATACACAACATTGTGTTGCATGTAAAATGAAAAAAAACAAAAATAGACGATAGATTAAGGACTAATTTGAGAGTACTTTTTCTATCTTTTTTTATTGTCATTGCTGATCAGGTAACCAAATTGCTTGTCAAAGGATTTTCAATTCCTTTTTTACATTTAAATTTTGAAGGTATGCATTACGGGCACAGTATTGATATTATTGGAACAATTCTAAAAATAACATACGTAGAAAATCCGGGAATGGCATTTGGTATAGAAGTAGGCAGTTCTAAAATATTTCTTTCTCTATTTTCACTTTTTGCAAGTATTGCCATTTTAGTTTATATCTACAAAGTTCGCAAACAGAATATGGTATTCAGAATTGCACTGGCTTTAATTTTTGCAGGTGCCGTTGGTAATTTAATCGATAGAACTTTTTACGGCGTTTTTTATGGATATGCTCCGATTTTTTTTGGAAAGGTTGTTGATTTTATTCACGTAAATGCATTTGGTTTTACTTTGTTCGGAAGAACTTATTCCAGTTTCCCTATTTTTAATCTTGCTGATTCTTCTGTAACCATCGGAGTAATTGTTTTAATATTTTTCAACTACATCTATAATAAAAAGAATAAAGAGGATTCTGAACCTGATGTTGACGACTTTGCACCGAGCGTTGAATCAGGTAGCCCAAACGATAATAATAATGATGAAATTCAATCTGTCGTTTCTCAGACAATCGACAATAAAATTGTTTCCAATAACAGTCAAACCACAAGTGTGAAAGATGACAAAGATAATTACAGAAAAGAAACAGACGATTGATATTCCTGAAGGGAAACAAAAAGAAAGAATTGATTCATTCCTAACTCAAGCTATCGAAAACAGTACTCGTTCAAAAGTTCAAAAATTGATTAAAGCCGGTTATGTTCTTGTAAACGGCAAGGTAATAAAATCAAATTATAAAGTTGTACCTTTGGATAAAATTGAAGTTACAATTCCTATTTCACCACGACCGGAAAATGCAGAGCCTGAAAATATTCCTTTATCTATAATATATGAAGACGACTATCTGCTTGTGGTAAACAAACCGGCCGGAATGGTTGTGCATCCCGCCCACGGGAATTACACCGGAACACTTGTAAATGCACTTCTTTATTACACAAAACAACTAAGCGATTTTAATCAGCCCGACAGACCGGGAATTGTACACAGAATTGACAAGGATACAAGCGGTTTACTTGTTGTGGCAAAAGATGAATGGACACACGCTCAGCTTGCAAAACAGTTTGCCAAGCATACAACTCAGCGAGAATATTGGGCTGTTGTTTGGGGAACTTTTAAAGATTACGAAGGAGAAATTGATGCCAATATTTCGCGGAGTAAAAAAGACAGAAAATTATTTTGGGTCAGCAAAAATGAAGGGAAAACCGCCCAAACATCTTTTTCAGTTCTTGAAGAATTTGAATTTGCTTCTCTGCTAAAATTAAAACTAAGAACCGGCAGAACTCACCAAATCCGAGTTCATCTTTCTTCAATCAATCATCCTATTTTTGGAGACGCATCTTACGGCGGGAAAAAAATTGTTTTTGGAAATACTCTGCCGAAAATGAAAACTCGAATAGATAATTTATTAAAAATTATGCCGAGACAGGCGCTGCACGCCAAAACACTCGGATTTTTTCATCCGCACAAAAAAGAACAAATGTTATTTGAATCCGATTTGCCCGAAGATTTTAATCTTTTATTGGAAAAACTCAGATAAATTAAAACTTATTACTATTTTAAGTAAATCATTTTTTTCGAAGATCTTGCATACTTGGTTATTAAAGAGTAAAGATACACTCCTTCGCCATTTGGGGCTGGCGGCCAGAGAGATATAGATTAAAACTTGTATCAATAAGCCAAGTTGGTTCATACGGGTTGCTGCTGTTATAAGAAGAAATGTATATCAATCTATTTCCGTTCCCTACTGGAGAATCTTTAGCGACCTTTTCATCAAGAAAAATTCTATCAAGCTGCGCCCATTGCCAAAAATTGCCTTAATTGTGCATAATTCTTCAATATTCCTCCAAATTATTTTGCACTTTCTATACTTTTATAAAGTTCCATTAAATTTGTGGTAGAACCAACTATATTATTTGTAATCTTCTTTATACTTTTTCAGATGTGTGTACAGCAGATATCCGGCGGCAGCGAAATTTGCATAACCCAATATTTGTCCGAATAATCCAAGTTTATTTTCATTTAACCATTTTCGTTCAAGTTGAAGAGCGTTACTCAAGTTATTTTTCTCTTTATAAAATGCCGGTAACATTTCAATTGGTAAGGGAATTTTTGAATTGTCAAGAAAAGCAGATTGATTAAAGTTACTAAATTTTCTGAGAAAAAATTCAAACTGAATATTAGATTGAATATTTGCTTCAAATTTTAGATTAAGCAAATGGTTTTCATATAAAAAAGGCACCATTCCTTTTTTACTATTTTTATTTTTTGTTTGTCCATTTACACTGCTGAGACAAAAAAATAGAATAGTGCCAATTATAATTAAAAATAATTTTTGCATAGTGTAATTAAAATATATTTACTATTTTATAAAACTTACTATTCAGTCATTAATACTGCAATTGCCGAAGTACTTACAATATCTTCTACACTGCAACCGCGACTTAAATCGAACAAAGGTTTTTTCAAACCTTGCACAATTGGGCCAACAGCTTCTGCCCCACCGAGTCTTTGAGCAATTTTGTACCCGATATTTCCGGCATTCAAATCAGGGAAAACCAAAACATTTGCTCTTCCTGCTACATCGCTTTCAGGTGCTTTTCGTTTGCCAATTGAATCAATTATGGCAGCATCGAATTGTAGTTCACCATCAATATTTAAATCGGGACGCTTCGCTTTTGCCAATGAAGTAGCTTCAAGCACTTTATCAACAAGCTCGTGCCGGGCACTTCCTTTTGTTGAAAATGATAACATTGCAACATTCGGTTCTTCACCGGTTAAACGCTTATGATTATCAGCCGTTGTAATTGCAATGTCTGCAAGTTGTGTAGCATCAGGGTCCGGCACAACAGCACAATCAGCAAAACTGAAAAATCGCTCGGGGAAAATCATTAAGAAAAAACTCGAAACAATTGAAATTCCATCAGGCATCCCGACACATTGAAACGCAGCACGAAGCACATCTCCGGTCGAAGCTGTAGAACCGCCGACCGAGCCGTCAGCCATCCCTTCTTTTACAAGCATTGCACCAAAAAACAAATCTTTTTTTATAGTTTCTCTCGCTTGTTCAATTGTTATTCCTTTATGTTTTCTTAAATTAAAAAAGATATTTGCAAAATTGCTTGTTAGCTCCGATTTTTCAGGGTCAATAATTCTCACCCCTTGAATATCTACATTTAAACTTGCTGCACTCTGTCTTATTGCATCCTCATTTCCGATTGTAATTACATTTGCAATTCCTAATTCCTTAATTGCAGAAGCGGCTTTAATTACACGGACATCGTGGGATTCCGGTAGAACAATTGTTTTTTTTCTTTCAATTGCTTTCTGTTTTATAGCATCCATTAAATTTGAATTTGACATTTTTTTCACCATTTTGCTTTTAATTTATTATTATATTGTTCAAATATAAATATTTCTTTTAGATATTTATACTGATAAATCAATACCGTTAATTATTATAAAATACCTTTTAATTTTCATCAATTTTGTATTTTGCAAATAATAAATTAGGAATTAAATATTATGCAGGATATTACTTTTCAGAAAACAAAACATTCACTTGCATTGCTGTTTATCATAATTGTATGCGGATATTTATCGTACGTTTTTTCAGACATTCTCATCATCCTTGGTATTTCTATTCTGCTTGCAATGATATTTAATCCTGTTGTTCATTATCTCGATTATAAAGGATTACCGAGAAGCGGAGCTGTTTTTATTGTGTTTCTTTTTAGCGGATTTTTAATCTTCATCGGACTTTATTATTTAATTCCTAAAATTACGGGACAGATTCAAGCAATTTCGCAAGCTATTAGCAAGGAAAAAATTGACAACGTTATGATGCAAATTGAACAATTTGCAAAAAGCAGCATCCCGCTAATTGATGCTGAGGGTTTTGCAGAAAAAATAAGTCAATTTTTTTCAAATACATTGTTTAGTTCGTTTAATAATATAAGTAATATTCTTTCCAGCATTGTTTCGGTTCTTGCTATTCTTGTAATTGTACCTTTCTTTACTTTCTTTTTGCTAAAGGATAACAATAAAATTATAAAGGGAATTGTGAACATACTTCCCAATAAATATTTTGAAATGGTTTTTATGGTTATTTTTAAAATCCGTCTTCAATTAGGAAAATATGTACGAAGCTGGTTATTAGATGCACTTCTCGTTGGGTTGCTGAGTGGAATTGGATTAACAATTCTGGGAATTAAAAACTCATTTACAATTGGATTAATCGCTGCTCTTGGACATCTTATTCCATACTTCGGACCAATTATCGGAGGTGTTCCGGCCATTATTATTTCTGTTGTTCAGTTTGGGAATTTATCAATGTTACCAAGCATAATTATTATGTTCTTAATCGTTTACGCCATAGATTCAGGAGTTATTCAGCCAAATCTTTTTTCAAAAAGTACTGATATGCATCCGTTGATGATTATTATTCTTATCATTGCCGGAAGTGAGATAATGGGAATACTTGGAATGCTGCTTGCCGTACCGGTAGCTACTGTTTTTAAAACTGCTGTCCGCGAAACATATTTTGGCTACAAACGCTACAGCATTATACATTCTTAATACCAAGATAAACTATGTTACTCTTTATTTAATTCTTATTAACAAATCAGAATCATATATGTAAATTTATTCTAACAATATTTTTTATAATTTGCAATAGACCTTTTTAATAATATCATGGATAAAAAATGAAAATACATTTTATTGGAGCAGCTCAAACCGTTACCGGCTCAATGCACTTAATTGAGGTAAACGGGAAAAAATTTTTATTAGATTGCGGTCTTTATCAGGGTAAAAGAAAAATTGCATTTGAAATTAATAGGAACTTTGATGACTTTAATCCGGCAGAAATTGACTTTGTAATCTTATCACACGCACACATTGATCATTCCGGAAATCTTCCATCGCTTGTAAAAAAAGGATTTACCGGAAATATTTATTCCACATTTGCCACGCGGGATTTAGCAAGTGTAATGTTGCGTGATAGCGGACATATTCAAGAAAAGGATGTTGAGTGGGTAAATAAAAAAAGGAAGAAGCAGCACAAAAATCCATTTGAACCGTTGTACACAGTGGATGATGCCGAGAAGACTATGGAACATTTTATCGGAATAAACTATCACCAGGAGTATCAACTTGCGGAAGGTATAAAATTAACATTTTTTGATGCCGGACACATTCTTGGATCAGCAATTGTTTTTTTGCAGATAAATGAAAATGGGAAAACTATTCAGCTCGGATTTACAGGCGATTTGGGAAGACCGAACTTACCAATATTAAAAGATCCCGAAAAAATTCCGGATGTAGATTATTTGTTGTCAGAAAGTACATACGGCGGCAGATTCCATGATAATCCAACGGGCACGGAAGCTAAACTTGCTGCCGTAATACAAAAAGCATATGCAAATAAATCAAAAATTATCATTCCGGCATTTTCAGTCGGTAGAACCCAAGAGCTTGTTTTTGCACTACATAATATTTTTGAAAGGAATGATGCGCCGCGCATCCCGATTTATGTTGATAGCCCTCTCTCTGTAAATGCCACCGAAGTTTTCAAAATTCATCCTGAATGTTTTGACAAAGAAACTGTTGCCTATTTGTTAAAGCACGAAGATCCATTTGGATTTAACAAACTGACATACATTTCAAATGTTGAAGAATCAAAAAAGCTAAATGAAATCCCCGGTCCGCAAATTATTATTTCCAGTTCCGGAATGGCAGAAGCAGGAAGGATACTACATCATCTTGCCAACAATATTGACAACCCAAATAACATTGTACTGATTGTAGGATACTCGGCAGAAAATACACTTGGCAGAAAACTTGCTGAGAAAGTTCCGACAGTAAAAATTTTCGGAGAGGAACATCAGTTAAACGCTGAAGTAATTGTTTTTAACTCATTTAGTGCACACGCCGATGCAAATGAATTGATTGGCTATGTAAATAAGTTCGATAAAAATAAACTTAAACGAATCTTTTTAGTTCACGGAGATAAAGACCAGCAAGATAAGTATAAAATTCGCCTTAATGCAATTGGGTTTCAAGATGTTGTAATCCCAAAAAAAGAAGATGTTTTTGAATTATAGTTATGTTTTAATTTAGCAAAGGAATACTTAATTATTAATTTATTTTATGAAGAGAGCCTCACTATATATTTTTATTATATTAAGTATTCCCGAGCTATTTTATTCTCAAACAGTACGAGATAGTTTAACTTTATCTACTCCGGTAACCCAAAATATATTATTAACGTCGTTCGATAAACTTTTAAATACTTCATATTTTAATGGTAAATTAGTTTATGGACTTAACTTAAACAAATTTAATTTTTCAATTAAAGAGAGTTTCAAATCAACAGTTATAAAATCTACAACAAATAACATAAAAGACGAACAGTTTTTATTTTTATCCGGCAGCTACAATTTCAATCGGCTATTTAGTTTTGGTGCCGCATTACGCAATACATTATATTCCGGAGATAAACGTTTAATAATTAATAAAGCGGCATACTTAAACTCGGTTTTATTTATTAAATATTCTCCGATAAACAAAATTGTTATCACTCCTTTTGCAGGGGCTTCCTCTAATGAACAAGTAGGTAAAAAGGATAACGGATTTATTTATGGAATTGAGGGACAAATAAATAAATTAAAATTTAATGATTTTTATATTAATTCTTCGGCTAAATTTCAGAATGAAGACATTTCACCACGAAAAAACCTTATACGATTCTTTAACTTAAAATTAAATAGTAAATTAAAAAACATTTACAACAACAATCTTAGGTTTCAATTTTCACAATTGAAGAAAGACTTTTACCTTGAAGCTGATTCATTAATTGCGTCTGAATTTAATATTAGCAACAATATACAAAGCCGCAATGAAGCGAAATACATCGTAGAAGACAGATTGTCAATACCGCGTTCATCATCGCCTTTTGCATTTAACTTGAGCGGTTTAATTAGCAAACGAGATATTGATAGAGATGTAAGATATAAATCACTGACTAATATTACCACTTCTTCTTTTGATACCAGAATAGAAGAACTGAGCTTAAACTTAAACTCGCAAGTGAATTTCTATTCAAGTTTTTTTAACGGGAACGTAAAACTTGGATTTTCTCAGCGTGAAGAAAATCATATTGCGAAATCTATTGAGGGAGCAAATCAAATAATTTTTGAAAAAAAGGAATTATTAGAAGAGCAAAAAAGTAATCGTTCACAAATTATTTCATTATCTGCATCAGGTACATTTATTATTTCAGATAGAAACAATATTCTCCTAAGTCTATTTCATAGAAAATTCAAATATGATACTCCAAGTCAAGATAATTTTGATGACCGAGATGAACTTTTATCAATTGTCAGAATTCGATTTAACCACACTTTCAACCCGTTTTTTAACATCTTTTTGAACCTTGACGGCAGCATAAATCACATTGCATATATCTTTGCCGAGAGAAGTGCAAACAATAATAAAAATCGTTTTATCAAGTTTTCGGGTGGTGGAACTTATCGCGGAAAAAATGTTATTTCAACTAATATAGCGGAAGTATCAGCTAATTATACAACATATGATTTCGAAAAAGATATTCCCACTCAAAATAGTTTTGCTTTTAGACAAGTTGCATTCAAGGATTCTTCCGCAATTAGAATTAAAAAGAATTTATTGTTTAAAATATACGGCTATATTAAATTATCCGAACAGGGTGATTTTAATTGGGAAAATTTTTCCGGAAAACCGCTTAGATTTTTACAGGAAACTTATTTGGAACCGAAATTTTCACTTCCCTTCCGAGAATTAGTATTTAATATTGGATTAAGATTTTTCTCGCTCTCAACTTTTGGTTATACACAACAAAATATACGCATAAGACAATCCAACTATACAAGTATAGGCCCACTTACAGAAATAAAATATTTATTAGCAACAAAGCTTAACATCAACATACATGGATACTATGAATTTATAACGCCTCAAAATAATATTTCAATTCAACGAGCTAATTTATATTTGGCAGTAAATTGGAATTTTTAGTTTTTTACTTGAAAAGGACAATCCGTAGCTTTATTTTACGGTATTAATAAAAATAAATCGGTAAAACTAAATTTTGAAAGAAACTATCCATAAAAGAACATTTGCAAGCGATCCGGAACTGCTACCGGATATAGAGGATTACATAATGGACACTGTTTCAACCCTTGTTATAAGCGAAGAAGCAATGAATAAGCTTGCTCTGTCAGTTGCTGAAGCTGCCTCTAATGCAATTGTTCATGGGAACAAATCGGACATTAGTAAATCAATTGAAATAACTATTAAAGTAAATGCCGAGCGAATCCAATTAATTTTTAAAGATGAAGGAAGCGGCTTTAATCCTGAAAGTGTACCCAACCCTACAACACCGGAAAACATTCTAAAAACTCACGGACGCGGACTTCACATAATGCACACTTTTTTAGATAATTTGAGCTATAACTTTTTAGAGGACGGAACTGAAACTATTTTGGATATTAAATTATAATCAATATTAATATATTTATTAACTCACATTATGCAAATAATTGTACTGAATTGCCCGACTTTTAAGTCGGGAGGGCTAATTAAAGAAAAATCTATGGGCTTTAGCCCAATAATTCTAGGAAATTGAGCTAAATCCTTAAGTTGTTCTTTTCATTCCGTCCCCGACCTGAAGGTCGGGGCAATTGAATAATAATATTGTGAAGATGAGTTATTAATTATCAAAATTATTCCAATTAAAAAGCCCGATTCATAATTATGGACTCGGGCTTTTGATTTTTAAAAAATATACACAAAGCAAAGTGGTTTTCGGATTTTACAAAAATTTTCTCTCTTTTTAA
>CAZXDS010000062.1:0-16072 GCA_964639525.1 uncultured Melioribacteraceae bacterium
GCGGGGGAGGGATTCGAACCCCCGACACGTGGATTATGATTCCACTGCTCTAACCGACTGAGCTACCCCGCCGTATTCTAAAAAATACAGAATACTAATATATAAACTCGTCAAAATAACTGCAAACCATTTTAAAATGTTTTATTTTTTAGAAATTTTTAGGTTAGTATCATCGACTGTAATTAATAAAAAAAAGCCCATAAATCACTGTTAACTTATGGGCATTTAAAAGTGCCTATCAAAAACTAACGCAGTGATTCTTTGGAACGCCTTGCGGCAGAAATAATAAAACCCAAAACCATAATTAAAACACCGAGCCATACTAAACTGATAAACGGTTCAATGCTTGCCTCAACAGTTAAAATTTCCTGCGGTTTGCTAATTTTAGTATTTGGTTCGTCTAATTTTGAAAATACCAAATCAACTGTTCCGCCTGCTTTTAAGTTTTGCATTTCAATTCTTAAATTAGCTTCTTTAATTGTAACGGACTTAAAAGATCTTTTACCATTTGATGAAACAAGTTTTGGTTCAGCGGTATAACTTTTATATCCATCTTTTATATTCAGTAAAGTTCCAATTTCATAGTCGCCACCGGACTGCATTGAATTCATTGCATCTTTGGGGAAATTAAATTTCTCAAACGTTATTGTTTTTCCATCAAAGGCATATGGCTTGCCTATCGTTAGAGTAACAACTTTACCCGATGTTTGAGATTCTCTTCCGTCATCATAACCAAGCGGGGTAATGTAATAATCTTTTGTAAATTGAACCATAATATCCGGTTCTCTCATCAACCCATTATTATACTCCGAGAAAAACATAACCGGAGAAACGATTGTGGAAGAATTATCATTTGCGATTTCAATATTAAACTTGAATCTATTTGTACCGCTAATTGGAGTATAGCCTTTAAAAGTTAAATTATATCCTAGCACGGCTTTTGGCTGATTCTTAACAAGAGAAACTTGGGTTTTGCTCTTATAACTTCCACTGGCAATTACGCCCAGTAAGAAAAGAGCTATTCCCGTATGAGCAACATAAGCTCCGATAAATCTTTTTTTATGAAAAACAATTTTCAAAGCGATTTCCAAATTCACCAACAAGGCAAATACGGAAGAAAATGCCAGCAAAGCAAGCATCACGTCGTAAACACCGCCAATTAAAATTATGAGAAGTGTTATAACAACAGTACCAATTAATGCATTTCGAGATTGTTTCAAAATTGATTTACCCTTTGTGCTTTTCCATTTCAGCAAAAGGCTTAAGCCGTTTAACAGTCCTATGATAATAGCAATCGGTAAATTTAATTCGTTATAAAAAGATGTTTGAACAGCTTGTGAAAAAATTGGTGCGGAGGTTCCAACAAGAACAATAATTGCCGAAGCGATTAATGTAACAGCCGCAGTAAATAAAGCGAGTTCCCTCGAAAGCAAATTTTCTTCAAAGTTAAAATGCTCCGACAAAAATTTCCATCTGTAAATTATTCCGCCAATACCAAGAAAAGCAAAAACAAACACGAAAGAAATCAGGAGCCAATAAACCATCATTCCGGGTTCTGCAAATGAATGAACAGAGGCATCTCCAAGAATTCCGCTTCTTGTTAAAAAGGTACTGTAAAGTACCAAGAGATAAACCATAATGGCGAGTATTAAATTCGTTTTCCCGAATCTTCCAACTTTATTGTGAGCCTGTGTTTTGTTTTGAACTAACATTGTGTGAATTAATGCCACGCCAACAATCCAAGGAACAAGACTCGCATTTTCAACAGGATCCCAGCCCCAATATCCGCCCCAACCGAGGATGCCGTATGCCCAATATCCGCCAAGCATAATCGCCAATCCGAGAACCATTGTTCCCGTAAGAATCCACGGCATTGATTGCTTGACCCATTCGCGATAATCATTTTTTAGTAATGCTGCAAAAGCAAATGAAAATGGAACGGCCGACATTGCAAAACCGATAAACAAAATTGGCGGATGAATCTGCATCCAAAAATTTTGAAGTAATGGATTTAACCCTTTCCCATTAATTAAAAATTCATTTATCGAATATCCTGCGGCAGTTAAATTTCCATATAATTCAGTTCCTATTTTTACAAAAGTTTGTCCTGAATTTGGATCTTGAAGAATAAATTTATTCATAAACGGAAGGGATAAAAGCGACTGCTTAACAAGTTTTATATCAACAAATGTAGGAGTTGACCAAATATATGTAAATGGGTTTTTTAGCAACGGACTGACAAGCAACAACAAAAAGGCAATAGATAAAGTAAAAACCATCATTACTCTCGGTTCAAGGTCGCCTCTTTTTGAAGTATAACTTAATAAAATCAAACCGATAACTGTTGAGAAAAGAAGCCAAATCATAAAACTTCCTTCCTGCCCCGCATAAAATGTTGACATCAGCAGTCCGGTTGATAAATCATTTCCACTGTAATTGAAAATGTACTTATATTGATATTGATGCGTCAAAATTGCCTGCATCAACAAGGCACTTGCAATAAAAACAAGTATTACCATTATGTTAAAACTTATTCGTGCAGGTAATAATGTATTTTTGAAACCTTTATAAGTAAAAAAATACATTATCATAGCAACTATGCTAGCCGCTAATGCAGTGGTTAGTAATATATTTCCAATCATTGAAATTTCCTTTCCATAAGATGTTTGTTGGAAGTTTAACTGAACAGATAATAACTCAGTTATTTGCTTGAATAAAGTTAGTTAATATTATTTATTGAAATATTAACTATCAAGTATTGCTCGCCGTCTCTTCTTTGTATTCATTATCATATTTTGAAGGGCATTTTGTTAGAATATCATCAGCCAAAAAATAACCGTTTTTGTATTTTCCGGTTACCACAACAGTTGTTGCCGATTGAAAATTATTTGGGATCATTCCTTTATAAATAACCTTCATCTGCACGCCGTCATTATCGTTCAAATAAAAAGAGAAAAGATTTTTTTCTCTATCTATTTTAAATCCTTTTGCTTTATCCCATGCGCCTGTCGCTTTTACCATCTGGTGAGATTTCATAACAGAAGTAAAGTCATTTTCATAAGCAACATTTGTTTGTGTAAACAAATAGCCCATCAAAACTAAAAATACGACAATAATTGAGCCGCCGATTATATATTTATTTTTCATTTCGTTTTTCCTCTATTGAATCATTTATTAATTTTTCGTTATTTAAATTATTTTGTGAACTTAGTTCCGCTTCAATTTTTTTTAATCTTTTATCTGTATTAAGCAGAAACAAATATATGCCTAACCAAATAATTAACAATATAAATAAAACTATGTAAATTGAATTCTGGTCTAAAAAAGAAAGTAGTTGATTCACACATCACTCCGAATTAAATTTTTTGATAATTTATCTTTAATAATTATTGATTTATAACTTAGCCGCCACATCCAAAAATATAATATTGTAAATGCAGCTAATGATACATAAAAAACGATCATCATGTTTCCATTCATTTTGAAATCCACAACAGGTCCGGCATTTGTATCATCAGCAGATCCGGGATGCAGCCCTGTCATTATTCTCGGCATAATAAAAACAAAAAATGGTACTGTTAAAAAAGCTATTATCGAATAAACCGCCGAAAGTTTTGCACGTTTATCCTCGTTTTCAATTGCAGATCTTAACGCAAATAATGAACCGTAAATTAAGAGGAGAATAAATATGCTTGTTTCTCTTGGATCCCAATGCCAAAAAGCACCCCAAGAAAATTTTGCCCAAAGCGAACCTGTAACCGTTGCCAACACTGCAAAAATAAAACCTAACTGCAAAGCAGCATTAGATTTCGCATCATCGTCGAGGTCTTGTTTTCTTAAATATTTTATACCGTAAATCATTGCCATCATAAAAGATAATGAAGCTAACCATGCCGTTGGCACATGATAAAAAATTATCTTTGCTTTTTCTTCGAGACCGGGAATCATTGGAAATTGATACCAAGTCTGCGGATGTGGTACGATCTGAAAAGTTATGCCTGCAATTATTGCATAAAGCATAAGTACAAACAATGAAATTTTCCAAAATAAATTCATCTACCTTCTCTTTTTAATTGTACTAAATTACCTAATATTATTTTCAGTTCATATTATTAAAGAATATGGGACAACATATCCACTAAATACAAATTTTTAATACTCAAAATTTACATAAAAATAATTATTTTATCTTTATAAAAATTGTATTAATTTTATTAAAGCTAATTTAGATATACAATAATATCTATTTTTTTAGAAGGCATCTTTTAATAATCATTATTCTATAAGCATATTAATTAATTTTCGGAGGAAAAATGAAAACAATATCAGTCTTTTTCGCTGCCATAATGTTATCGTTGTTTTTAATTGCATTTACAGGGAATTTCACATCGTCAACATCAGCAGGCGGTGCTAAATATGTCGGTGCAAAAAAGTGCGGGATGTGCCATAAATCAAAAACCGGTGACCAATACGGTATTTGGAAAAAAAGTGCCCACGCAAAAGCATACAAAACCTTACTAACCGCTGAAGCAGATAAAATTGCAAAAGAGAAAGGTCTTGGTAAAGCTGCAGAAGCTAAAGAATGTTTAGGATGCCATGTAACCGGACATAATGATGCATCTGCGGTATTTGACAAAAGGTTTAAAATTGAAAGCGGTGTGCAATGCGAAACTTGTCATGGAGCAGGCTCCAAGTATAAATCCAAAAAAACCATGAAAAACCATGAAAAGGCAGTTAGCAAAGGTTTAGCTACTTATAAAAACGATGCTGCTATTGAAGCAAAATGTAAAACTTGTCATAATAAAAAAAGTCCTTCTTTTAAAGAATTTGATTTCAAAAAAATGTGGGCAAAAATTGCTCATCCACTTCCTAAAAAATAAATATTTGGTGTAGGTATAGAATGAAGAAAATACTATTAATTATATTCTGTCTCTTTCCTGCATTACTTTTTGCTCAAAATATAAACGGAAGAATTTCTTCTTCCGTTTATAGCTTTAAAAGATTTGATTCATTAAATGATTCGAAAAACTATCTCCGGTCATTTCAAACATTTTCTTTAAACGTACATAAAGGGAACTTTAGTTTAAGAACACGTTTGAACTTTGAAACAAATATATCGGGCAAACTTGATCAGGATCCAAGACTAAGATTTTATAATCTCTTTATTAAAATTAGAGATATTGCAAAAGTAGCTACACTCAAAATCGGACGACAGTCCCAGTTTAACGGTGTTGGCAGCGGCGTTTTTGACGGTGTTAATTTAGATTTAAAATTTAAAGGCGTTAAAGTTTCAGGATTTTACGGCGGAAATGTTCCTGCTTATCAAAAGCTTGCTATTACCAATGATTGGGCAAACGACTATATTTTAAATGGTAAGTTTGAAATTACTGCGATAAATAATTTTAAGTTTATCGGCGGATATGTAAATAAAAACTTTAAGTCTGTTAACTACATTACAACCCGCTTGGATGCAAACTTAAATCCAATTCAAGTTCTCATACAGCAAAATTCAAAACAATATGAGTTTTTATACGCCGAAGCTTATTATACTCTGCCAAAATCGGTCAGTTTTTCGGCAAAATATGATTATGATTTGAATCTGCAATCGACTTCCAAATTTGAGACCATGCTTTCATATAGAAAAATTAAAAATCTTGGCTTAAGCGTTTATTACAACTACCGCGAACCAAGAGTTCGTTATAACTCTATTTTTTCTGTATTCAATTATGGAAACACTCAAGAAATTGAAGCTGGAGCTGATTATAAAATTTCTGATGCTGTTTCAATATTCAGCAGATTCGGTAATGTTACTTACCGGAATGATTCTTCGCAGCGTGTAACAATTGGAGCTAATACAAATCTTGGAAGCATTAGTTACCGTAAAACTTTTGGTTTTGCCGGCGAAATGGATGCCGTTTCAGTTTATACTGCTAAGAGTTTTATGAACGGACTTGTTACTCCTTCAATCGGAGTTTCATTTACAAATTATAAACTTGAACAAGGTGCACCAAGCAATACTCTAACAACTTTACTTGCCGGTGTAAATTACAGACCGATAAACCGCTGGTCTTTTGATGTACAAGGGCAATATATGAATAACAAAATTTATAACAATGATTTTCGTGTTTTGTTCAAAGTTAATTTCTGGTTTAACGATAACTTAAATTTATTATAATATGAAAACAAAATATTTACACATTACATTGATTTCAGTACTTGCAATCTTTATTGGAATTACTGCATTCCGGTTTAATGACGATGACGTTCCGCAAAAACATAAAACTCTTATTAAATTTAGCCATAAGTTCCACTCTGAAAATTATGTTGATTGCGCGGATTGTCATACTGCAGTTACCGAGGCAACCAATTTGAATGAGAGTCTGCTTCCTACTATGGACGATTGCGGTGAGTGTCATGATATTGAAGATGAAGAGAATTGCAACAAATGTCATTACGAAGATATTCAAGAACCTTTTCCTGATGAAGATAAAAGTGAAATTAAATTTAATCACAAATTTCATCTTGACGGACAAAAATTAAATTGCACTGACTGCCATAAAGGATTGGATAAAGTTGACTATGCTCAAGACTTGCCTACTGCATTTCCTTCTATGGAAAGTTGTACTACGTGTCATACTACGCAAGGTCCGGCATCAATTGAATGCAGTAATTGCCATGTATCAACAGCAAATTTAATTCCTGATGACCACAAAGTTGCCGACTTCACTCGAGTTCATAAGTTTGAAGCTAAAAGTAATGGCGAGAAATGTGAAACTTGCCATACAAATAATTTTTGTGAAAACTGTCACGTTGCAACTGTCGGTATAACCGAATCGAATACGAAAACAGATTTTTATACTCCGTATTCACCTTATAAATTTAAGGATGATGCAAAACAACAGCAGTTAAGTTTTAAACATGATCTTAATTACGTTTATAACCACGGAGTTGATGCCCGGCTGCATAAAGACCAATGCCAAACTTGTCATCAAACCGAAACTTTTTGTGCCAAATGTCATAATGCTGACGGACAGGGAGATTATGCTCTTGGCGGAGTAGTTCCATTTTCACATACACAGCCTAACTTTACTACACTAGGTGTAGGCAGCGGCGGCGGAGTTCATGCTCAGTTAGCACAAAAAGATATTGAAAGCTGTGCGGCATGCCACGATGTGGAAGGTGGAGATGCAAATTGCATATTGTGTCATAACGATTCGGATGGAATTAAAGGAACTAATCCTCAGACTCATCCGACAGGTTTTATGAACGACACACATGGTGATTGGCACAACGATGATGGTGCTGTTTGCTTTAATTGTCATACAAGTACTCACACTCCCGGAGTCGGATTCTGTGGTTATTGTCATGATTCTAATCCAGGTTAATTTAGGTGATAAAATGAAATTAAAATTTTTAATTTACGCTATAATGTTATTAACATCGGTATTTGTTATTTCTTGTTCCGATTTAACCGATGAAATTGTTGTTAATAATGCTCCAACAGTTCATCCTTCCGATTGGGCAACTGATGGCTCTGCAAATTTTCACGCTTTAGCATTTAACGATACTAACACGACCTTAGCATTTTGCCAGTCGTGTCATGCAAAGGATTATTCAGGTGGTCTCGCAAAAGTTAGTTGTAGTACTTGTCACCAGAACGAACTACCGCATCCTACCGGTTGGGCAACTGACGGTTTAGCAAATTTTCACGCAAACTCATTCAAAAATAATAATTGGAATTTGAATTTATGTCAATCTTGTCACGGTGCAAATTATTCCGGCGAAATTACTAATATTACAGATGTCAGCTGTAGAACTTGCCACAAAAGTGATGCCGGACCGGAAGCTTGCAATACTTGTCACGGTGATTTTAATGACGGAGTTTTAACCGACAGCACAAGGCTTGCACCTCCGCGTGCTGTATTCAGTGAAGACAGTTCCGCCGCCGGTGCACACGTTTCGCATCTTTATGCAAACGATTTAACCGACAATGTTGATTGTGCTCAATGCCACGTTGTTCCAAATAAAATGAGCGATGCCGGTCATATTATCAGCGGAGCAGAACATGCAACTTTAACTTTTGGTGATCTTGCAAAAACCCAAAATGCAAATCCCAATTACGATTCTAACACTAAAACATGTTCAAATGTTTATTGCCACGGTAATTTTATTTTCTTAAAAGATTCTTCGGCATTTTCTTTTATTTATACCGCAGATTCCATCAAGGGAAATATATTTAGCCCGATTTGGGATAAGTTGGACGATACGCAAGCCGAGTGCGGCACTTGTCATAGCTTACCTCCGATAGGACATACAAATGCCGGAAACGATCCAACTGCTTCTACTTGCAGCACATGTCATACCGGAATAGTAGATGCCAATGGAAATATTATTGACAAGACAAAGCACATTAATGGAAAAATAAATGTCTTTGGTAATTAAAAACAAATTATTGTAAATTTCTGCAAAGGCATCCTTGTGATGCCTTTGTTATTTGATACCATATTTTTACTTTCATATCAATAAATTTTCTAAACATTCTCATTTCAAAACCGATAATCTTATTAGTAAAAAATCTAAAACGAAAATTATATCCGGTGGCAAAATGTTTAACTCGGAAAATAAATCTACTACTAGTAGTAATAAAATTGAAGATGCGAGCTCCCCAATTTCAAATTGGGGATATGATATTAATGAAGACGGTGAATTCATTAATTTTACCGAGGGCACAACCTTTATTACAGGATATACACCACAAGAGTTTATTGCAAATAAAAATCTTCTGCACAAAATTGTTGTTAAAGAGGATAAAAATATTTGCAAATCGCATCTCAGCACATGCCTTTCATACAAGACTTCACAACAAATTACATTTAGAATTTTAACCAAATCCGGTGCAGTTCGGTGGATATCTCATACTTGTTTCCCCCTTTTTCAAAACGGAAATAATTCCCATATACGTAGAGTATCAAACATTGATATTACTGATCAAATAGAAAGTGAAAATTTTGCAAACCTAAAAAGTAAAGCCCTTGAAGTAGCGCCGATTGGAATTGTAATTACTGATATAAAAGGCTCAATTTTATGGGCAAATTCAGCATTTTCAAAAATAACAGGATACACATCTTTGGAGGTAGTTGGTAAAAATCCCCGAATCCTGAAATCAGATATTCACGGACCTGCATTTTACAAAAAATTGTGGGATACAATATTATCGGGAAAGATGTGGAAAGGTGAAGTTGTAAACAAAAAAAAGAGTGGCGAGGAATATTATGAAGAGCTTACAATTTCGCCGGTATGTAATAACCGAGGAGAAACGACACATTTTATTGCGATAAAGGAAGATATAACAGAAAGAAAAGTTGCAGAAGAACAAATACAGCGTTACATCGAAGAAATCTATGAAAACAAGGATTTAGTTGAACAGAACGCTCACGAATTGGTTGAGTTAAATGTTAAATTAGAACAGTCCGAAGATAAACTTACAGAATTGAACATAAATAAAGACCGATTTTTTTCAATTATTGCTCATGATTTGAAGAATCCATTTACAGCGCTTATTGGTTACACTGAAATGATGATGGCGGATTTTGAGGATTTTTCGAAAGAAGAAATTCTTGAATTTATTACAACAATTTATAAGACATCAAAGAACGTGTATTCACTTTTGGAAGGTTTGCTTGATTGGTCGCGACTACAACTCGGTAGTTTAACTCTTGAACCAAAAAACCTAAATCTGCATGAAATTGCTGAACGGGTTTACGATTTATATGAAAATAATGTAAAGCAAAAAGAAATAACATTAACAAATTTGGTTGAAAAAGACACAGCTCTATTTGCTGATGAAAATGCAGTATTTACTACTTTAAGAAATTTAATCTCAAACGCAATAAAGTTTACCCCGCATAAAGGTGAGATTATATACTCCTCAAAAATAGTTGAAAATAATTTTTGTGAAATAACCGTTAAAGACAGCGGTATAGGGATGGATGAAGAAACGATGGACAAACTCTTCAAAATAGAAGTTCATCACACAACCGTTGGAACCGACAAAGAAAAAGGGACAGGATTAGGGCTCCTCTTATGCAAGGATTTAACAGAAAAGAGCGGTGGTGAAATTCGAGTTAAATCTGAGATTGGGAAAGGAAGTAAATTTATTTTTACAATTCCGCTATCAAAATAAAAAAAAGTCCCGACTAATCGGGACTTTCAACAACACTACTACTAACTAACAAAAATTTTTATTTTGCTTCTGTAGTTTCAGTAAGCAATACATTCTGAATAGCTTCTTTCAATGATTCTTTTGGTAATGCACCGACAGCCATTTGCGGTTTATCATTTACAGGACAAAACAATAATGAAGGAATGCTTTTAATACCAAAAACACCCGCTAATTCCTGTTGCTCTTCCGTATTAATTTTATAAACATTTATTTTTCCGGCATATTCTTCTGATAATTCTTCTAAAATAGGTCCAACCATTTTGCAAGGCTGGCACCAATCTGCCCAAAAATCTATAATGCAAGGCAAGTCGCCCTTAAATTCCCACTCTTTGTTGTTTGTATAGTCAAAAACTTTTTCCAAAAAAGTTTCTTTTGTTAAATGTTCTGTCATGTTATTCTCCAATTTTAAAAAATATTTATCCGTAAGATGTATATTAATAGCAAAGGATTCAGTATAGCATTTTACTTTATTGTTTTAATAATAAAGATAATTATTGATAATTTTCAATTGGCACAAAATTACAGCGGTTCGGGGTCAAAATTAAGATTACAAAAAACAACACGTTAAGAGTATATAAAAAAATATTTCGGCAAAGACCGAATCCGGCTTTCGACTGATTTTCCGATTAAATTTGCCATATTTCTGTAACACAGATTATTAATCTGTGTTACAGAAATTTTGACTCTGAATCGCTGCAAAATTGATAAGAATTTGATTTAACTATTTCATTCATTTACCGATAATGACAAGTAATATTTTAAGGAGTATTTTTATGGTAGTTTATATTTTATCTGCAATAGTAGCTGCTGAATTAATTTTTATTTTTGTTTTATTTAAAAAAAATTCCAAACGCACCAAGCAAGTTCAGAACGATGATTTTAAGGTTCAGGACTTAATAAATAAATTAAAAAAAATAAGAAATGAACTTAACCGTATAGGCGGTCATAATGAGTTTTTATCGGCAAAAATTAATGTCCTCGATGAGAAAATAAAATTATTGGAAGAAGCCAATATCCAATTATTAAAAAAGAAAGAAGAACTTATGGCTACAAAACAAAAATTGGAAGCCTTACAAAAAAGAAAAGACGAAGTTTTTGCTACGGCTGTTCACGATATTAAAAATCCTGCTTCTGCAATTCATGGGTATTTGGAATTATTGGAATCGTATGATTTAACCGCAAGCGAACAACAGGAAATCATTCAAAATATGATCCAATCGGCAAATCAAATTTTTAAATTAACAAAAGAAATAACCGAAGTTGTTGCCAATGAAAATCCTGAGCCAACACTTAAAAAAGAAAAAACGTCTATCAAAAATATTATTGATTCTGTTTGCTCACAAAATTTAGCTTATGCAGATTCAAAAAAAGTTAAATTGGTAAATAAATCCTCAATCAACATTCCTGATATTTTAATTGATGGCGGAAAAATTGAAGAAGTGATTGACAACTTAGTTAATAATGCCATTAAGTATGGCCAGGAAGGCACATCCGTTTTCGTAAATACATATTTTACGAGTGAAAAATTAACGGTAGAGATAAATGACGACGGAGTAGGATTAAGCAGTGATGATGTTGAAAAAGCATTTACCAAAGGGACAAAACTATCCCCAAAACCAACAGGGAAAGAATCTTCTTCCGGCTTAGGCTTGTGGATAGTTAAGCGAATTGTAGAAGAACATCATGGCAAAGTTTTTCTAAAAAGTAAGCTTGGTATTGGCTCTACATTTAGTTTTGAACTTCCAATAGTGAAAGAAAGACCAAAAGATTAAAAAATATTTGTTAAGTGATAAATGGTTTATTAAATTTTGTATTTTAATACATCCATTCCTATTTTAAGTAAGATGAAAAAAGAACAATATTTAATAAATAGTTCCTTCAACGAAATTTCTTCCGTATCAACCAAAGCTCGTTCTTTTTTAGAAAATAATTCAATTAACCAAGAAACAATAAATGCTGTTGATATTAGTCTTGTGGAAGCCCTGAACAATATTGTAGAACACTCTTACAAAATGCAGACAGGAAACCGGATTGAAGTTGAAGTGAAAGTTGCCTCAAGTGAAATCATCATTAAATTATGCGATTGGGGAAATGCCAGAACTAATTTACAAAAAGCAAAATTAAATTTTGATCCTAATGACATTGATAACTTACCGGAAGGCGGCATGGGTCTTTTTATTATTGAAAAGTTGATGGACAGCACGAAATATTATTCGCAAGATGGAAAAAACACTTACATTATCATTAAATCGTTTTAATCATTTTGACGAGTATATTTTTATATACCTTGTTCCTAAATTTTATATTATTTAAACTTGCCTCAAAGAATTCAAATTTTTAGGTATTTTGTGCGTAAAATTTTATTATTGTTATTTCTCATAACCGGCTTAGTTACTGTTTCCGGACAGGATACAACTAAAAGTGTTGTGATTAAAAATAATCGTCCTTATCATAAATACCCTCTAATTAAACCCAAACATCCGTCATATCCTTTAATGGCTGGATATTTACTTGTTAAAGAAGCACACAGCGGAGATCCTTTTGCTCAACACGAACTTGGTTTACGTTATTTACTGGGACAAGGCTTTCCGGCAGATACAGTTGAGGCAGTTAAGTGGATAAAGTCGGCAGTTGATAAAAATTTACCTATGGCGAATTTTAATTATGCCATAATGTTGTTAAACGGAATTGGAGTGGAATGGAATCCTTTCAGTGCATTTAAGAATTTTAAGTTTGCTGCCGAAAGTGGAATGGCGGAAGCGGAATATGCAATTGGGACTTTTTACACCGATAATTTTGTAGTTAATCGTGATTATAACACAGCATATAGTTGGATTAAAAAAGCAGCAAATCAGGGATTAGACTATGCAGTAAAAACCGCAAAAAAAATGAAGGACAGTGGGCTAATTGTTGAAGAAATAAGCGATTCAACTTCAAACTCAGCTTACAATGATACTCCGCAAAAGGGACAATCAATTCTAAATCAAAATTGGGAATTGGATTTTTATAACTTTAAGCAGGATACTTTAACTGAAGATGAGCAAGGAATTGCAATAAAGGATATGCTCAATAATAATAAGAAGAAGTTAAAAAAAATTCTCGGAATTTCAGATACTTTAAAACCTGCAAGTCCAAATGATACAACAGCATCCGCCTTAATAAATTTAGCGAGCCAATCCGGAAGTCCTGAAGGTTTGTATATAGCGGGAATTTCTTGTTTAAAAGGAATTTCTCATAAAAAAGACGATATAAAAGCAGCCGAACTTTTTATTAGTGCGTACCGTCTGGGCTCAAAACGCGCTGTCGGCTCTTTGATTAAATTTTCGCAGGACAGTACGTTTTTTAATAGATTAAAAAAAAGAGTTGATAATAATAATCCAAGTGCGATGTACGTTTGGGCAGGTCTAACTGCAATGGGATTTGATTATAGAATAACGTATAAGCAAGCAATCGAGTTTTTAGAAAAGGCAGCTGCACAAAATCATATTCCGTCGATTATTGAAATAGGTTTGGCATATTATTCCGGTTCCATAGTTAAGAAAGATAAAAAGAAGGCTATTGAATATTGGGAAAAAGCTGCTGAATTAGGCAGCCGCGAAGCTAAAGTGCGTCTTGCATTTTCAAAAATTATTGAAGGAAATGAAAAAATCAAATTCGAATTAAATTTTTTACAATCAGCCACAGATGAAGGTTCTGTTTTGGCAGAAACCGTTTTGGGTTATTGCTACGAACACGGCAGAGGCGTTAAAAAAAACAAAGCAATTGCGGTAAAATATTATCGCCTTGCAGCCGAACGAGGTAATGAAACTGCTTACAAATCATTATTAAAACTTTATGATGATATCAGACCGGACGACCCTGAATTTCAAATATTAAGCGGGAACTAATTTCCATATTAGTTTTTGCAAATTCTGATTTAGAAGAGAAATATTCTTTCAAAAAAAAATATTAAAAAAAGAGATGCAAAATACAGCATCTCTTTTTAGTTTAAATTACATTCCAATTAATTATTTTGAAACAAATGAACATCTGTTTGCGGAAATGGAATAGAAATGTTTAACTCATCAAATTTCTTTTTAACTGCTTCATGTGTACCATAATATACTGACCAATAGTCAGCTGATTTTACCCAAGGACGAACGGAAAAATTCACACTGCTGTCTGCTAATTCAGAAAGCAATACAGCAGGGGTTGGGTCTTTTAATATTTTATCATTATCTGCAAGAATTTGATTAATTGTTTGTCTTGCCTTGTCAATATCGTCACCGTAACCAATTCCGAAAACCATATCAACACGCCGAGTATCTTTTGTTGAAAAGTTTGTAATGTTGTCACCGGTAAGTTTTGCATTAGGTATAATAATCACTTTGTTATCAGGTGTATTCAATACAGTAGTAAAAATCCCTATTTCATCAACAGTTCCTGATTCTCCGGCAGCACTGATGTATTCTCCAACTTTGAACGGACGAAATATTATAAGCATTACACCGGACGCAAAGTTTGAAAGAGAGCCTTGCAACGCAAAACCAACTGCAAGACCGGCGGCACCAATAATGGCAACCAATGAAGTTGTTTTAAACTCCAGCGTATCTAATGCAGCTAATATTACAACAATGTAAAGAACCGTTTTAATTATACTGGATAAAAATTTGGAAAGAGTACTGTCAATCTTTTTCTTTTCAAAGGCTTTTACAATTGCTTTTGTAACCAAACGGGCAAGCCAAAACCCGATTACAATAATTACCACTGCACCAACTATTTTAATACCATAATTCACAGCGTTTACTTTTAAAAATTCAACTATTGATTGTACATTCACTTTAACCTCCTTTTCTAACTAAAAAATTGAGTACGAAATACCAAGCTGCAATGCTTCCTTAACCTGAGTTTCAACGGACTCAGCTTGATTATAAACTACAAGTACATTTATGTTTACATTCATAAAACTATTTATTTTTGCCGTAAGCGTGTTATCCCAGTAAACATCCCAAACACCAATATCTTCAAATCTACCGAACAACGAAAGTTTTGAACTGAAATTAAGATTTTTTGCCGGTTCAAAATTAACTTCCGTTACAGAACTTATACCGGTCTCAAACTTTGATTTTTCAATTGTTTTAGTATCAGGATTGTCAGATGAAGAATTAAACTTATCAGTTAATGTTTCCTTAAAACCAACACCAAAACGAGTTTTGAACCAACCGGTTTTGTCATAAATCAAACCGACTTCTTGTGTTAAATAACCAGGATCAAAAAAGCCTGAAACTTGAAGCTTAGGCACAACATCATAATCATAACCGTTAACAATTTGTGTTCTTACAGTATTTGAAGCGTATGGTTTTGCAAACCAACCGGCATCTTTGGAAAGAACATTTTCAAGGATGAACTCATTATCCGTAATTTTGGATATTTCCGAACCTACTTTTGAACTGCCTAAATTTAGTTTTAAGTAGTTTGTAAGTTTCCAACTATTGGAAGTGTAATCAGCGTGAAAATCACCAAGAAAAGACAAAGCGAAAGAATTATCCCCGCCCTTTGTCCAATTGCTGAGAGAAGTTTGGCTAACATTTAAACTTACAATCCCCTTAGTTTGCCAAAAGATAGTTTTTTCTACCTTTGTTTGTGCTGATAAAATAGTTCCGCATAGCAATAGTAAAACTATTATTTTTTTCATTTAGTGCCTTTTATTTTGTATGATTTTATATAATTAACCGAAAAAACGATAATCCTTAAAATTTTAAAAATAAAGTTAATTAAATTTATTTAAAGATATAATGTCCGCAATTTTTTTAGGGAACGTAGATTCAACCCGCAAGTGCGACAGTTAGGGAAAATTATTAAAAAAGACTT
>CAZXDS010000063.1:0-15892 GCA_964639525.1 uncultured Melioribacteraceae bacterium
GCTACAAGTGAAAGTATAGAATTGCCCTGCATTGACGTTCGCATTTCATCAAGGAAAAGAATAATCGGCTCATCATAGAGCAAACCGTATTTGTTCATTACAAGTCCTAATAATGCTTTTTCAAAAGAACGAAACTTGGCTCTTTCCAACCAATAACGAGGAACACCGCCCCAGACAGAATATTCTTCGATTACTTTTATTGCTGAAATATTTAGATATTCTTTTAAATAATAAACTGACAAATAATCTAATTTGAAAATTATATCGGCTCTTCCGTAAAGGGGAGCTTTTGAACTATTAAATAAACTTGTCATCATGCTTTGGGAACTACCGCAAAGTATTAAATTTAATTTCTGTAAATTACCTAAATCCAGATGTTTTTGAATAATGCTCGGCAATGCAGGAAAATTCTTAACAAGGTAAGGAAACTCATCCAAAACAACAGTAGTCTTTTTATGAATAAGCGAAGGCAATATCGAAAAGAATGAGTTCCAATCATTAATGATAATATTTCCAAATCCCTCAAACTTTTCACTTAGTCGAATTCGGAGGGAGTCGATTTGCAGATTTTTTTCCCGTAAATCAGCCAAAAAATAAATATCGTCGGAAGTCAATACTTGTTTTAACAACTCGGATTTCCCAATCCTTCTACGTCCGTACAAAATGATTAAGCTGCCGCCTTTTTCTTTCAACTTGGCTTTTAATAACTTAATCTCTTTTTTCCTATCAAGAAACATAATGTCTCCTTGTTATGTGTAACAAACATAATGTTTTACAAACATAATAACAAGCAATATCATAAATTTTTACTAAGCGCTTTACGGAATGGGAAAGTACTTGATAGTAATTCCTCTCCAAATTTCCTCCAAAATTCAATTTTATATTTTCCGTGTCAATTTAATCATTAATTAAAAACGGAGGAATCCAATGAAAAAGTTATTAATTGTTGCACTTGCTTTATTTGTAGGAACTATTTACGGACAGGAATCAAAAGTTCCGGATAGAGCAAAGACAAAATTTAATGCGCTTTATCCGAACGCAGAAAAAGTTAAATGGGATGTTGAAGATAATAATTACGAAGTGGGTTTTGAAGCCGATGATGTTGAAATGTCCCTTCTTTTTAATGCAAAAGGAAATGTTGTGGAAGTTGAAACTGCACTTGAAGAGGATGATTTACCGAGCGTTGTAGAAAAAAGCGTTGAAAAGAATTTCAAAGGCTGGGAAATTAAAGAAGCGGCAAAAATTGTTAGAGACGGAAAAACTACATACGAAGCGGAACTTAAAAAGGGCAACCGGAAAATGGATGCAATATTCACACAGGGCGGCAAACTCATAAAGAAAAATACAAATGTAGAAAAAGATGAGGAAAACGGAAAGTCGGAGAAGGGTGAAAAAGGTGAGAAAGATGAAGAAAACGAAAAAGAAGAAAAGTGATTTTTAGTGATTCTGTAAAATAAAGAATTCGTCATTTTGAATATCGGTACAGTTTAAATGATAAAGAATTAAATTATTTAATTTTACAGTATCATTTTTATTTTTTGTAAAAAATTTTGGGGTTGTCTCATAATTGTCATTCTGTTCGCTATGGCGAATTGATTCGGGATCTAATATCTTGATTCTATCTCGTCAATAGACGGTGAAATCCGTATCCCTCTCGGCGAATGCTGTAACAGCGTGATAATGTTGAACTTTTGGGACAACCCTTTTATAATTCAAGGTATATGATAAAAATGAAAAAAAGCAGTAAAACGATTTTTATTTGGGCTTTTCTTTTGACGGGGATGATATTATCCGCTCAACCCGAGAAATATTCTCTTCGGCAATTAATACATCTTGCAATTAGTAATAATACCGATATGAATATTTCACGGGGAAACAATTCAATTGTTAAGCTGAGAAAAATAAAAGCTCAATCAGGTTTATTGCCTCAAATAAATGCCGAAGGTGGTTATATCTATTCGAGCGAAAAAAACGGCATCACTGCTTTTGCCGGTGCAAACGGGAAAAATGAAATACTTGCTTTTTTATCTTTAAGCCAAACTATATTCGATCCCTCAGTAATTAGTGATTTTAAGACAAGTTCAATAAAGGCAGAGGAACAGACCTTCATAAATGAAGAAATAAAACAGAATGTAATAAGTCAAGTAGTTGGCGAATATTTTACCGTGTTGAAATATAAAAACGAACAGAGCGTGTTAAAAGAAAATCTAAAAGCATTCCGTTTAATGTATAAACAAAGTCAGGCCTTATTTTCAGCCGGTTCTGTTCCTGAAATTGACGTTAAAAAATCAAAAATTGAATTGTTATTACAGAAAAATTCATTAAATGTTGCAAACAAAAATTACACAGCCGCATTAAATAAATTAAAAGAACTAATAGGAATGAAGATTAGTAATAACCTTGAACTTTCTCCGTTTGATGTTTCTGAAGTGGTTCTGTATAACTTAAGTGTTTATCAACAATCGGCTTGGGAAAACAGACCGGATTGGAAGCTGATGAATAAAGAAAAAGAATTAAGTAAATTAAATATCTCAACTTCTTTTATGAAACATCTGCCCACGATAAGCGGGAATTTATATTACGGCTGGGATGCTCTAAATAAATTGGATAAAAACAACCTCGGCTTGCAGGCTGTTGTTACCGCAAGTATGCCGCTATGGCATTGGGGAGCAGTTAATGCAGAACATCAAATTGCACAAATAAAATCATCTCAAACCGAATTAAGAAAAAACAGATTACAACTAACAATACTTCGGGAAATTGAGAATAATTATAATGAAGCTAAATTACAAAAAGATCAGATTTCTGCTATGAAGGAAAGTATTTCTGAAGCTGAACTCGCAGTTAAAATGGCAAGAATAGGATACAGGGAAGGGACAATTACCAATCTGGATCTTATAAACACTCAAAAATTATATACTCAAACAAAAATGGAATATTTGAAAGCGCTATATAACTTTTATATCGCAAAAGTTAGTCTTTTTAAGAGCATAGGCAAATTGAAGGAGGATTTATCTTGGGTAAAAGAGTAAATATTATTTTAATTCTATTATTTTTTTCGGTATTAATTGAAGCTCAAACAATTGCTCCCGTTAAAGTATTGAAAGCCCAATTAGATTCAATTTCCAAAATTGTTGAGGGACACGGTATAATAAAACCTTTACCTTCTAACGATATTAAAATATCGTCGGCTTTTGCGAGCCGAATTGAAAAAATATTTGTTAAGCCGGGAGACCATGTAAAAAAAGGAGACCCTGTTATTGAATTGCAGCGGGATCATGCACTGGATTTAGATGTTCAAAAAGCGAAAATAAAATTGGAACATGCTAAATTAAGTTATAAAAGAGCCGAAAAACTTTTCAAATCCGGTGTTATAGCAAAAGTAAATTTGGAGAATGTAAATACAGCGTTTAAACTTGCTCAATCCGAATATAACCTGCAGCTTAAAACACAGCAATATGCTGTTTCCAATAGCGAAATACGTTCCCCAATCGACGGAGTTGTAAGCAGCATAAACGGAGTAATCGGGCAAATTGCAGACCCGTCCCGTGATTTGATACACATTGTAAATATGAGCAAAACAATTGCAAGTATCGGTATCGAAACCGAGGATATGGAGAAAGTAAAAGTCTGGCAAATGGCGGAAGTAACAATCCCGAATGTAAGAGACGGAAATAGTTTTAAAGGAAAGGTAATTAAACAAAACAAAGAAATAGACCCGTCAACACAATTGGTTCATATTTGGATTGAAATTGAGAATGCAGCTAATAAACTACAGCCCGGAATGTTTGCCGAAGCGAATATTTTTGTTAAAACTGATTCTAATGTAATTGTGCTGCCGAGTTCCGCTGTTCTTGCTGATAACAAAGGCGAATATGTTTTTATTATTAAAAATAATATTGCCCATAAAATTTATGTAAAAACGGGGATTAAGAATTCCGGTAAAATTGAAATTATTACAGGAATAGGAAAAGGTGAACTGATAGTTTACCTCGGGAATTATGAATTAGAAGATGGAATGCAGGTTAGTATTCAAAAATAAACGAAAGTCCATAGGTATGACTACGAATGGAATTTGCTTGGAAATGATTTTGTATTCCAATAAGCATAGCTGTCAACTTAAGCGTTTCAAGTTATAAAACTGCCTATGGACTTCGTCCATAGTTATTGTAAATTTAAGTGCTTCGCACTAACTGGAAATACATCAACTATTTATTATAAGAAAACAGCAACTGCGAACCTGTCCCGACCAAAGTTGGGAAGCAGTTGAATTTATAATAGCCTCGAACGAAGTTCGAGGTTGCAAGAAAAAGAAAGGTTACAACTGCAAAGCAGTTGAATTTAAGGATGAATTATAGGAAAGCTTTGAAAAATCCGGTTCTGTCGTCATGAATTTATTTCAGAATCTACAATTCCGCGGGTTTTAAATAAAATGCAGAAATAAATTCGGCATTGCAATATTTTTTGCTTTACATCGCCTTTCACAATTTAATAGGAATAGTATGGAACTTGGGAAATTTATGAAGAAACATGTTAAGTCGATTATTTTTATTGTAATCGTCTTGTCAATCGGGGGAATATTTAGTTCTTTTCAACTTCCCGTATCGCTTTTCCCGAATATTCAATTTCCTAGAATAGCAGTTTCCGCAGAAGCCGGAGATATGCCTGCCGATAGAATGATGATAACCGTTACGCGTAAACTTGAAGAAGCGGTTAATTCAATACAAAATGTCGTGAACGTTCGTTCAGCAACAAGTCGCGGGGCTTCGGAATTATCAATAAATTTTCATTGGAATATTGATGTTGTAAAAGCGGAACTTCTTGTAAACAACGCAATAAATCAAATTAGAGGCGAGCTGCCTCCTAATTTTAAATTCACCGTTCGAAGAATGAATCCGACGGTTTTCCCGATTATCGGCTATAGTTTAACGTCCGACACAAAAAGCTTGGTGAACTTAAAAAATTACGCTGAATATACTTTGCGTCCGGTATTAACGGGAATTGACGGTGTTGCAAAAGTTAAGGTTCTTGGCGGGAGAACTCAAGAGTACGAAGTAGTGGTTAATCCGGAACGTTTACGCTCTTATAATTTATCACTAACCGGTTTGGTAAACCAAATACAAAAATCAAATATTATTGAAGCAGCCGGTAAAATAGAGCAAAACTACAAACTTTATCTTACTCTTGTAAACGGACAATATGAGAATGAATCCGATATTGGTAAAACAATCATTAAAGTAAAAGGTCAAAATCCTATTTTTTTAAGCGACGTTGCAATAATAAAAAAATCGGTTCGACCTGAATGGACAAGAGTAACAAGCAACGGGCACGATGCGGTTTTGTTAAATATTTATCAACAGCCCGGCGGAAATACGGTTAAAATTGATAACGCCATCAAGGATAAGCTGCTTGCATTGAAAAATAAAATTCCGGCAGGAATTAAGGTTAGTAAATTTTATGATCAATCGGAATTGATTATAGAAAGTATGAAGAGTGTTAGAGATTCTATTTTTATCGGTATTTTGCTTGCGATGGGAATTCTTTACATATTTTTGCGCAATTGGAAAATCACATTAATTGCCTCGTTAGATGTTCCGATAACTATTGCCGTTACAATTCTTGTGATGAATCTTTTCAATATGAGTTTTAACATAATGACTCTCGGTGGGTTAGCAGCGGCAATCGGATTGATTATTGACGATGCGATAGTTGTTGTAGAAAATATTATTCGGCATTTGGCGGTAATTAAAGATAGCCCGCAAAATGTTGTCGGTAATTCAATCAAAGAAATATTTAGTGCTATTCTCGGTTCTTCATTCAGCACTATTGTAGTTTTTGCGCCGTTGGCGTTTTTAACCGGAGTAACCGGGGCGTTTTTCAAGTCGCTTTCGTTGACAATGGCAATTTCACTATTTGTTTCTTTGCTGCTTTCAATCTTTTTTATCCCGATTTTATCTCAAAGATTCATAACGGAAAAAGATGCGGAAAAGCAGGAAAATGAAGGATGGTTTTTAACAGCTGTTTATATGTATTACGAAAAAACGATTCACTTTTTGTTTAATAGAAAAATTTGGGCTTATGTAATTAGTTTGATGCTAATCGTCTCCGCATATTTTTTTTACAATCATCTTCAAAGCGGATTTATGCCGGAAATGGATGAAGGTGCTTTTATATTGGATTATCACACTCCGCCAGGTACTTCGCTGCAGGAAACCGATAGAGTTTTAAGACAAGTCGGAGCAATAATATCAAGCGTTCCCGAAGTTGCCAGTTATTCGCGAAGAACAGGAATTCAATTGGGCGGCGGATTAACGGAAGCAAATATGGGCGATTTTTTAGTACGGCTGAAAAACAACCGCTCGAAAGGAATTCAGGAAATTATTTCGGAAGTTAGAAACCGGGTTCATAAGACGGTGCCGGGAATTAAAATTGAATTCGCTCAGTTGATGGGAGATTTAATCGGTGATTTAACCGCCATTCCGCAGCCGATTGAAGTGAAAGTATTCGGGGATAATTACGTGCAAATTGATAGCATATCAAAACACATTGTAAGAATTTTGGAACACGTGCCCGGTGTTGTGGATATTTACAACGGAATAACTATTGCAGGTTCTTCAATAATGGTTGACGTAAAACCTCTCATTGCCGGAGTTTACGGATTAACAGCCGACGATATTCTTAACGAAGTAAGAGCAGCAGTGGAAGGGGATGCGGCTTCCGAAATACAAGGTCCGCTTTATATGACGGGCATCAGAGTGCAATATCCTTTAAGGGATAGGGAGAATATTGATAAGCTGAAACAAATGCGGATTCTTACTCCCAAAGGTGAATATGTAAAACTTGGTACGGTTGCAAAGTTAAATATTCTGAATGGTCAGCCTGAATTAACACGTGAAAACTTAAAACAGATGATTGCAGTAAAAGCACGACTAAGCGGTCGGGATATGGGAAGTGCTATGGTTGAAATTAAGCAGAAAGTTTCCTCGCAAATTTCTCTGCCGAGTGATGTATTTATACAATACGGCGGATTATACTCCGAACAGCAAAAATCTTTTAAAGGCTTATTGGTTGTTTTAATAATGGCAATCCTACTCGTTTTTAGTGTGCAGATGATAGAATTTGAATCATTCAAAATACCGGTTATAATTTTGATTTTGTCGCTGCTTTCTTTATCCGGTGTGTTTTTCTTGTTGTGGGCTGCAAATGTGGCGTTAAATATTTCATCTATGATGGGAATGATTATGATAATCGGCATCGTAGGTGAAAATGCAATATTTTTAATACACTATATTCAACTTTTCCGTGAAGAAGGGATGAATTTGAAAATCGCTTTGGTTGAAGCCGGGAAAGTGAGATTGCGTCCCATTTTTATGACCACATTTGCAGCGGTTTTAGCGTTAATGCCTTTGGCTTTGGGAATTGGCACCGGTGCACAAATGCAGCAGCCGTTAGCAATTGCGGTAATCGGCGGGTTTTCACTCTCGGCATTTTTGCTGCTTTTTATTTTACCGGTTTTTTATTTAAGTGCTAAACCTTGAAGGTTTGTTAATCCGACAGTTGATCAGCGATTCGGGGTCAAGATTAAAACCAATAGTAACAATTACTTACAAGATTAAATAGAAATATTTCGGCAAAGACCGAATCCGGCTTTCGACTGATTTTCCAGTTAATTTTTTTTTCAGAATGAAAATTGTAGAATCGACTTTCCTCGCAGAGTTCTGTGAATAGTCGGTTTATCTTTTAACGTTTCAAAATATTTAATTTTCTTACTGTTTTTCTACGTTTTCTCTATATTTAACCAGGAACAAACTGTCCACCGGACTCTGCGAGGAAAGTTTGTTCTACAACAACAATTTAATATTGAAAATTGTATTATTTGACTCTGAATTGCTGTAGTTGACGGATCGCTTTGCTTTTGACCTTCAAGGTTGCTAAATTTAGCTGAGTGTTTTCATGTCGCTACGCGAGCAACCTTCGAGGTTAAAAAACAGTAACGCAAAGGTTTTTAGCTTTTACAGCCTCGTAGGTATGGGTTTTGTGCAAAACCTCAAGGTCGCTGCTATGTAATAATAAGAAATTTAGCTAAAATAAAAGAGGTATAAAATGACTTTCAATCCTCAAGAACCATATAATGATTTACCTTTACTTTTCCCTGATGAAAAATACTGGAAGACTATTAAGATATATGAACAGACAAATAATGCAAATAGAGCGTTAGCAGAATTAAAAGGCAGACTTTCTGCAATTCCTAATCCACAAATTTTTATAAACACTTTAAGCCTTCAAGAAGCAAAAGACAGTTCATCTATAGAAAATATTTTTACGACACACGATAAACTTTTCAAAGCCTTTACCTCTTCCGACTTAACTGACAAAGATACAAAGGAAGTTCTTAGATATGGAAAAGCTCTAATTAGTGCTTTTAATTCTATTAAATCGGGTACCGTTTTTTCAATTGACATAATTGAAGATATTTACAGAAACATTAAAGATGAAACCGACGGTATCAGAGATTCAAAAGTATTTATTGGCAACACCTTCACAACTGTTTATACACCACCATGTTGTAAAGATATTTTGCTGGAAAAGCTCAATAATTGGCTTGAATATGCAAACAATCAACACGATATTGACCCTTTGATTAAGCTTGCCGTTCTTCATTACCAGTTTGAAACAATACATCCATTCAAAGATGGAAATGGTAGAACCGGCAGAATATTAAATGTTTTGTTTCTTTCTTCTCAAAATTTACTTGATGAACCGGTTCTCTATTTGTCAAAATATATTAATGAATTTAAGGAAGAATATTATAGGCTTTTAAGGGAAGTTACTGAAACTAATGAATGGCAGAACTGGATAATTTATATGCTTAAAGCTGTTGAAGAAACTGCGAAATATACTCTTAATAAAGTACTTAGCATCATTGAACTATTAGATAATACGAAAAACAAAATAAAAAGTGTCTTACCCGGTATTTACAGCTATGAATTGGTAGAAGTTCTTTTTACTCAAGTCTATTCAAAATATACCTTTTTAGAAGAACGTAAAATCGCTTCACGTAATACCGCCAGTAAATACTTTGCCAAGCTGGTTGAAACCGGAATTTTGGAAAAAGAAAAATTAGGTAATAAATTTATTTTTAAAAATGTAGCTCTTTATAATTTGCTCAAAGAATAACAATGCACAATTATTATCTGTTTTTGTGCAAACCTTAAAATCTATGCACAGCACTTGTGCATAGACTAGATGCTATGCACAATAATCCGTTATTCTTGTGAAAAACCTTGAAGGTCGCTTTATTTTTGACCTTCAAGGTTGCCACCAATAGTAACTTTAATGAATAATTATGCAAGAACTTTTTAATCATTTTCCGAACTTTCCGAATCTTTTAATACAGTTAACTTATTATATCAATATAACTTATCAACTTCAGATTTCCATATAGTTCGGTAATCGGTCTCGGAGTTAATTTTAATTGGGAAAGAATTTAGCAAATTATTTTGTAAAACCACTGCCTTTTTTTTCTCTAACATATTTATCAATATCGGAAATTTTAATAAACCAGAGTTTGCCTTTTTTCCGGGCATTCAATTTGTTTTTATTTATCAGATTTCGCAAATAGTCCTGTGAATAATTAAAAAACCGTGCTGCTTCCCTTAGTGATACTTCGGCATCAAGATTTGACTCAACAAACTTACTTTGCTTTAATCTTTCTACACTATCCATTAAACGATTTTTAATTATATTTTCAAGAAGAGTTGGATTGCTGATGTTTAACAAGTACCGCACAATTACAGTATCAATTAAAAGAATTTTGAAAACTCAAACCGGACAACTACATTCTTAAAACTATTATAAGCAGCATTAATATTTATAATTCCCAAGATACCGGAAATGCCGCCATAAATTTCCCAATAATATTTGTTGGAATTTATATTTGACAAATAGCCGCTGTTGTTCCATATTCTTAAACCGTTTACACCGGTTGTTAATTCTATATTCCAAGCAACCGGAAAGTAGATACCGAGCATATCAAAAAAAGTTTTCCGCCAATCATATTCCAAATGAACGGCTATGCTTTTATCTCCGATAAGTTGATAGGGATGCAAAGCTTTGAATGTACCGAAAGGTGAATATACGCCCAGCGCTGTTTGCGGAGTGTAGAGATGCTGCGGACCGAACGAACCTAAAACAGCCGAAGCTTCGATATAAACACCAAGGTATGGTGAAAAGAACAGCTCATCGTAAAATGGTTTTATATGAAATTGATAGGCTGCATTTATTCTTGTATAATTAAATTTGCTGCCGAATAATTTTGACGAAAATTCAATCTGCGAAATAAATCCCGAAGTTGTTGTAAAACTTGTCTTAAAGGGAGAACTGCCGCTTTCAAAATTTAGAACTATTCTGTTATCCGCTCCGTCCATTATTTCAGGATTAAGTCTCACATTTCTTTTTGAGCTAAAAATGCTGTAGTATTTTATTGCATTAACAGATTTTTGTGATTCGATTGTAAAACCAAGTTCGGCAGAAATATTTTTACCAAGATATTTTTTTACGGAAAGAGTTCCGCCTTTTGAAAATAAATAATTAAACTGATCTTCAAAACCAAGTGTTACCGCTATGCTGTTCCACAAGTCAGAATAAGGGCTAAAAACATTCAGTGGTTTTGTTCCATAGTTTCCGGTTAACTCTATTCCATCAATAAACGAATGTTTGATAGGTACATAAAAGGAAAGATTTGTCTTAACATCTTTCCTTGCTAAAGTATATCCGGTTCTTAATGAAATATTCAATACATCTGAAATCCAATTCGAATATCTTAAGCCAAGTAGTATTCCATCAACTCTATTATTTTGAATATTGGCATATTTAAAAAGTTTTCCCACACCGAACTTTTGATTTCCTTTATTTTGTTCTTCGTCCATTTTTTTAAAATCCGTATGCTTAATATATTCCCCGCCAATTCCACCGAGTTTAAGTGATGAAACAATATCTTTTGTGCTGTCAATATTTTGATACGCTTTTTTTTCAGCCAATGATAACGGGTATAATCTAATTGAATCCATTTCCGATTGTGTTATTATTTTTGGCTTGATACTAAATGTTGTATCGGCAAGACGAATTAAGTTCTGCATAAGAGAATCGGAATAATCATTATGGACTTTTTTGTATGCAGTAATTAAACTATCAAGACTTACCAAACCATTAATGTTTTTCAATAAAGAGTCGTTCTTATTTACATTTGTGGCAAAATTATTAAAAACTTTTATGTACGTAGTATTTAAACTATCAAGGCTGATTAAATTATAATAGTTCGAACTAAACTCAACATCAACGTTGTAATATTTCGGCAGCCAGTAATTTTTATAGTTTATAAGATTTTGAATTATTGACATTTTAAATTTAGTAAACGGAATTAAATTTCTATTCTCAAGTGTAAGATTTAAGCCTGTGAGGGCATACGATGAATCATCAATTAAAATTTCACCCTTTAGAGATGGACGTATTTTAGATAAAGGAATAACCTTAATTTTATAATAATTATGTTTCCCGCTTTGCTGTACACCAATAAGTCGGTAGTCGTAATAATCAAAAGCTAACTTTGCAATTGGTAAATGCAGAACAAATAATCCAAGCGACAAAGAATCGTTTGTAAAATCTATCACTTTTTTTACCAAAATATTAAGATCGAATTTTTGAAAATCCGCTTTTGCAATATTTTTTGTTTTAAATAAAAGCGTTTTATGTTCTTTAACATCATCCGGTAATGTTTTCAATCCTTCTCCGACATCTTCCTCAATCAGCATTATTTCCTTGCCTGATTTTAAAACGCTTTTAGAGTAAAAATCATAATAATAGTTTAATAATCCTTTTTTGTTTCTTTCTTTATCAGCAATAGCTTTTCTAATTATTGAATAAGCGGGATTTTCATCTGCAGTAACAATTACTTCAGGCAGTTCTATCGGGATTGGTTCTAAATTGATTAAAATTCCATTTTCATTTGGTACGGTAACCGAAATTTTGTGTGTTCCATAGCCGACGCAGCTAATAATTAAATTGTGCGAACCGTTTTTAAGTGTAAGTTTAAACTTGCCGTGCTCGTTAGAACTTGTTCCAAAGTAAGTGCCTTCAACACCAATGTTTACAAAAGGAATTCCTTCGCCGGTTTGTTTATTATGAATTTCTCCAACAAGACTTGACGTTTGAGAAAAGGTTAATGTAGTTAAAACAAAATATAATATTGTAAATAGTTTCATTTTATAGCTCAGCGTAATTTTTTGTTTTAAATACTCTACATAAATTATTTCGTTGCCACATTTATCCTGGAATTCAGCAATTAAATATTTTACAACAAACTTAATTTAATAACCAACTGTGTAAAGACGAAATGAATGTATGAAATGTTACAAGTAGAATTAAAATCAGCGTAGCTTGGATTATTCCTCTGTGTAAAATCATTTTGTGTCGTGTATATAATCAGTGGTGAGCAATTTGTCTCGTTCATTTTTTTGCTGAAGTATCACATCTCACGACATAAAACACATCAAAACTTATTAAAAGTGTTGTATTATATCGGAGAATATCCATCAAATTACAAAACATTTGTTCAATTCACTGAAAAGCACTATTTTTAGTGAATTGATTCACCAAATAATGCATTATTATGATAATTAGATATCTTAAAGAAAAAATTGAAAGGCATTTTTCCGTCGGAAAAGTCATTCTTATTTATGGTGCTAGGCAAGTTGGGAAAACAACATTGCTAAAACAGATTTCCGAATCAATCGAAGAGGAAATATTGTGGTTAAACGGAGATGAACCGGACGTAAGAGAAATGTTTGCTGATGCAACATCAACCAAATTGAAATCGATAATCGGCAGACACACGTTTGTTTTTATTGATGAAGCTCAACGCATAAAAAATATCGGTTTAACATTAAAATTAATTCACGATAATATTTCAAATATTCAGGTTGTAGCTACCGGTTCATCATCATTTGATATTTACGACGAGATCAAGGAACCGCTTACGGGTCGTAAATTTGAGTTTAACCTTTACCCGATTTCTTATGAAGAATTACATAATCATTTCGGGCCAATAGAAGCAAAAAGATATCTTGATTCAATTTTCAAATTTGGACTTTATCCTGAAATTGTATCAGATTTTTCACAAGCCAAAAAGCTGCTGCCTTTAATAGCCGACAGTTATCTTTACAAGGATTTATTTGTTTATGAACGGCTCAAACGTCCAAATTTGTTAGTAAAAATTACACAAGCATTAGCCTTACAAGTCGGTAATGAAGTTTCGTATAGCGAAATAGCTCAATTAGTAGATGCCGACAAAAATACGGTAGAAAAATATATTTATTTACTTGAACAAGTGTTTGTGATTTTTCGTCTTCCGGCATTAAGTAGAAATAAAAGAAACGAAATTAAAAGGGGACGTAAAATCTATTTTTGGGATATTGGAATAAGAAATGCACTAATTTCAAATTTTTCCGAAATGAATCTTCGGACTGATATTGGCGCGGTTTGGGAAAATTTTATGATAAGTGAAAGACTTAAATTTATTAAATATCATGATATTTATTCGGAAACATATTTTTGGCGAAACAAAAGTCAAAGTGAAATTGATTATGTTGAATACCGTAATAATAACTATTATGCATTTGAATTTAAATGGAGTTCTAAAAAGAAAGCAAAAATTCCACGTTCATTTTTTACCAATTATCCTGAAAGCGAAGCTCATATTGTTAATCCTAATAATTTTGAAAATTATATAATATAAGCTTATATTATCAGTTTTTTAATTATGAAAACTATTGCATTAAAATTATTCATTTTCACATTTTTATTTTACGGAAGCATTTTTGCTCAAAACAATTTTTCAACTGTTGTTAAAGATGCAAAAACAAATTCTCCACTAATCGGAGTAAATGTTTATTTTATTTCACTGCATATAGGCGGCGCTACCGATAAAAAAGGGTTTGTAAAAATTATAAATATTCCTAACGGAAAATTTATTTTAACCGTTTCCTACATCGGTTACAAAACGGAAAAACTTAAATTGCAATTTCCTTTTAATATTTCAAATAAAACAATAACTATTTTACTCAAACCGGAAGAAATAAAAAGTAAACAAATCATAGTTACCTCAACTCGAACAAACGGGGTTCTCGAAAATTCGCCTGTAAAAGTTGAGGTGCTGGGGCAGGCAGAAGTAAATGAGGAAGTAGCAATTCGTCCGGGAAATATTTCAAAATTGTTGGGTGAAACAAGCGGTGTAATTGTTCAACAGACTTCATCTGTGTCGGGAACAGTAAGTTTTAGGTTAGAAGGATTGCCCGGCGAATACACGCAATTACTCAAAGACGGTTTGCCAATGCTCAGTCAATTTTCATCCGGACTTACTCTGCTTCAAATTCCTCCTTTGGATTTGCAACAAATAGAAGTTGTAAAAGGCGCTTCATCAATTTTCTACGGCAATGGTGCTGTCGCCGGTTTTGTAAATATTGTTACACGTAAACCGGCTGATAAACCGGAATTTGATTTGGTGTTAAATCAAACAAGTAGAAAAGGGACTGACATAAGTTCATTCTATTCTAACAAATCAGGCAAACTCGGTTATACTTTGCTAACTTCGTTTAGCCGGCAAAGCCCGGTTGATGTTGCAGGAAACGGATTTACAGATATTCCTAAATTTAATCAAGTTACGATTAATCCAAAATTATTTTGGGATATTAACAAAACTACAAATCTTGAATTCGGAGCAAATGTTTTTTACGAATATCGAATCGGCGGCGATATTTCCGCAATCGAAAACGGACATGATTCACTTCATTCTTATTTTGAAAGAAATAAATCAAACCGCTACAATACACTTTTTAAGTTTAAAAAATCTTTTAGCAACGGTTCAGAATTAAATTTCAAAAACAATATTTACTATTACAATCGAGATATTACGCTCAGCGGACTTTATTTTTCAGGCAGACAAATTTACAGCTTTTCCGAGTTATCATATTCATTAAATTTAGGAAATCACAAACTTGTTGCGGGCATAAATTATATAGCGGATAATTTCCAAGAAGCGCCTAAAACTATTCTGTTTATTGAACGAAACTATGACTACAATCGCTCTACTTTTGGAATTTTTTTACAAGACGATTGGCGGATATCACCTAAGTTTATTCTACAGTCCGGTTTGCGATGGGATAAAAATAACATCGATAAATCAATTTTACTACCTCACCTTTCATTGCTTTATAAAATAACAAATGAGTTTCGTACAAGATTTTCAGTAGGTTCAGGATATAAGTTGCCTGATTATTTTAGCATTACTGATTCTCGCAGTATTGCAGGACATGATCTCGAAATTTTGAATGAGTTAAAAAATGAAAAAGCAGTTAGCTTTAATTTTGACTTCGGTTACAAATTTATTTTGGACGAGTTCGTGTTAAAATTTAATCAAGCATTTTTTTACACTCATATCAACAATGTGCCAGTTAAAAGATTTGATTCCCGTGAATGTCCTACTTGCGGTGGAATTTATTTTACCGGAGACGGTAAATTGGAAACTAAAGGTTTTGATACAAACCTTTACATTGCATTGGACGAGTTGGAATTTTTTGCCGATTATTCTTATTCGGATGTAAAAGAAAATGTTCACTTACAAACTGTTCCGCTTACACTTACACCAAAAAACAAACTGAATTTGACACTTACTTACGAAGAAGAAGGCGAATGGCGTACCGGTTTGGAAGCATTTTACACCGGGAAACAATATCTTGAAGATGAAACATATTCTCGCAGTTATTGGTTGCTCGGTGCAATGTTTCAGAAAATGTTCAAAAGCTTTTCAGTAATTCTGAATGTTGAAAATTTGTTAAAC
>CAZXDS010000064.1:0-15827 GCA_964639525.1 uncultured Melioribacteraceae bacterium
ACGACTGAAGTCGTGGGTTAGTCAAAATATTACTTTTTAGAATGGACTCATAAATGAAAATATTTAATATATTTCCATTATATTTACTTCTTACTACGAAATTATTTTTCTCGTTAAATAAATCCATTATTCATATCTTAAAGCATCTATCGGGTCAAGATTTGATGCTTTATAAGCAGGATATGTTCCAAAAGTTACACCAATAATAACACACATTGTAACCCCAATCAAAATCCAACCAATTGGCAGAACAGCTTTAGCCTGCAAAAGTGAGCCTGCAAAATTACCAATTCCCACGCCAAGAGCAATGCCAACGAGACCACCGAGAATTGAAAGCATTACCGCTTCGATAATAAATTGAATTAGTATATTATTTCTTTTTGCTCCAATAGCTTTTCGGATTCCAATTTCTTTAGTTCGTTCAGTTACGGAAACAAGCATAATATTCATAATTCCTATTCCGGCAGCGAGCAAGGCAATTGCACCAATTACAAAGGCACCAATTTTTACACCGGCAGTTGCCGTGTTAATTTGATCTAAAACCGCTTTATTAGTTCTAATGGAAAAATCATTCGGATCACCGGGTCTTACTTTTCTAATGGTACGAAAATATCCTTCGGCTTTATTAACTAACACCGGATATGATTCTTTATCATACGCCATTACCGTAATATTTATACTTCTGTTTCTTTTGCCGTAAAAACTTTGAAATGTTGTAATCGGAATAATGGCAAAATTATCCTGACTTTGTCCGAAAAATTGTCCTTTACTTTCGAGAACCCCAATAACGGTAAGCTTGTGGTTTCCAACTTTTATTTCTTGTCCTATTGGATTTATACTGGCAAATAATTTTTTGGCAACATCAGCACCAAGAACGGCAACGTGCTCAAATCTATCAACATCCCTGTAATTAAATTCTCTACCTTGGTCAACTACCCAAGTGTTATTTGCAAATGCTTCCGGAGTGCAACCGGCAAAACCAACATTAGGATTAGTCTCAACATTTTTATATTGAAAAATTTTACCGCCGTTCCATTGTTCCGCCCCAACACCTTTTGCATCAGCAAGCACATCTTTTAATCTGAAAAAATCTTCGAGAGTAATGTCTTTTCTATTACGGACCAATTTCATCCTTTCAGCACGAGACATTTGTACAATCGGCCATTTTTGAATTTGAAATACATTTTTTCCAAGTGCCGAAACTCCATCTTCAATACTTGCCTGCAACATACTTATTACCGTACTAATTGAAATAATCGAAAAAATACCTACAACTATCCCTAACATTGTAAGTGCCGACCTTAATTTATTTGCCTTTAGTGAAGAAAGCGAAATTCTAAATATTTCAAGTAATTTCATTATTCATACCTCAATGCGTCAACAGGATCCATTTTAGCAGCAGTATAAGCGGGAGCAAATCCGGACAAGACCCCGGTCAATAAGGAAATTACTATTGCAGTAATTACTGCGTCCGCCTGAATCGCTGTCGGCATAAATTGATTAATAATTAATGCTGTTAATAATGCTAATGCAAGTCCAATTAGTCCGCCAAGAAGACAAATGAAAGCAGATTCAGCAATGAATTGTCCCAAAATAGTTCTGTTTTTTGCACCTATAGCTTTACGGATTCCAATTTCCTTAGTTCTTTCCTTTACCGAAACAAACATTATATTCATAATTCCTATAGCTCCGACAAAAAGAGCTAAGCCTGTTATAAACAATCCGCCAATTTGAATAACACCAACTGTTTGATCAATTGTAGTTAATAATCCTGCTTGCTGATTTATGGAAAAATTATTTTTTTCAAAATAGTGCAAACCTCTAACTCTGCGTAATATTTCAATGGCTTCATCTTTAACTTTTTCTACCATTGCACTATTAGGAGATCGAACATCAATTGTAACACCGCCGCGCGATTCTCTTCTCAAATTTTTAAACATATAACCAATTGGAAGATAAACTCGGTTATCAGGATTAAAGTCTCCCATTACCCAACTGCCTTGTTCATCTAAAACACCGACTACTTTTAACTTTAGTCCTTTTATTTTAATATAACTATCAATTGCACCACCGTGCGGGAATAGCTTTTCGGAAATACTACTCCCAAGCACAATCACATTTCGACTGCCTTTGCTTTCCAAACCGTTAAAAAACCTTCCTTCCGAGAAAGTAAGATTTGTTGTTTTTATAAATCCGTCCGTAGTTCCGGTAATCATTATAAAGTCAACAGAATGCTCTTTTTGTTTAATACTTTTACGCGTAAAAGCAGTTGGAGCCACTGCAAGCGGCAGTTTCGCCTGCGATTTATATTTCTCGAAATCACGCATCATAATATTTTTACGGTTGCGTAATTCCCACCAAGGAATATCATTATTAAACCAAGCCCATTTATCTATATAAAGATTATCCGAACCGAGAGATGAAACACCGTTTTGGAATGCTATGTTTATTCCTTTAATTGCGGTTGACATTGTAATAACGGCCCAAACGCCAATAATTATTCCAAGTGTAGTAAGCACAGATCTAATTTTATTTGAACGAATGGCTTTCAGGGAAATTATTAGTCCTTCCTTGAATTCAAAAAATATTCCTCTATTCAGTTTCATAATTTACTCGCTAAACAACTAAATGATTACTTTTAGGAAGTATTCGTTTTGTAACACCGGCATCGCTTTCAATTAAACCATCACGGAGTCTGATAATTCTTTCTGCGTGCTCCGCAATATATTCCTCGTGAGTAACAAGTATTATTGTATTTCCCTGAGCGTGAAGTTCGTTAAAGAGAAACATTATATCTTCACCTGTCTTCGTGTCCAAATTCCCTGTCGGTTCATCAGCTAGAATAATTGACGGATTGGTTACAAGAGCACGGGCAATAGCAACTCTTTGCCTTTGTCCACCGGAAAGTTCATTGGGCTTGTGATCCATTCTATCACCCAAACCGACTTTTTCTAGAGCGGTTCTTGCAACTTCTTTCCTATCGGAAGACGACATTCCGGCATATATTAAAGGAAGTTCAACATTATGCAAAGCATCGGAGCGAGGCAGTAAATTAAATGTTTGAAATACAAAACCGATTTCCCTATTGCGAATTTCTGCAAGTTCATTGTCATTCATTTGAGAAACATTGTTGCCGGTAAAATCGTAAAGTCCGCGAGTTGGTGTATCAAGGCAGCCTAATATATTCATCAATGTGGATTTTCCTGAACCGGAAGGTCCCATTATGGCAACGTATTCATTTTTATCAATCTTTAATGATACGTCAGCTAAAGCGTGAACTTCTTCAGTACCAACTTGATATATTTTAGCTATATGCTCAATGTTAATAATATTTATGCTCATATTGCTATTTGTCTCCTTTGTCCCTTTTTCCGCGACTGTCTTTATTTTTTTTAACAATAATTCTTGCACCGTCTTTTAAGTCCTTTGAAATCGCTCTATAAGGACCGGTAATTATAGTTTCTCCACCTTCGAGACCTTTAATCACTTCAATAAAACTATCATCACTGATACCGGTTTTTACTTTAACCATTTTTGCATGATTATTATCAGCAAGAAAAACTACTTCGGCGGGTTTCTTTTTGTTTGAAACTTGTTTTGTTTTTGTACCCGATTTGCCTTTTTTCTTGTTACTCATTTTACTTCTGTCAAATTTCGGCATTCTTGCCGTTACACACTGAATCGGAACCGAAAGCACATTATTCTTTGTTTCAGTACGAATTTCCGCATCGCATGACATTCCCGGTCGTATTGTAGGATCAGCTTTTTGGAGGCGAATTCTAACTTCAAAATTAACAACTTCGTCCTGAGAACCGAGCCCGGTTGTTTTAGCACTATTACCAATTTGAGTTACAATGCCTTTAAATTGTTTATCGCCAAAAGCATCGATGGAAATATTTGTAGTATCACCGGTTGCTATACGAACAATATCATTTTCATCAACATCTACCCTTGCTTCCATCTGCGATAAATCTGCCACAGTCATCAAATGCGTTCCCTGACTAAAAGAACTTCCAAGTACACGCTCGCTTAATTCAACATTTAACACTGTAATAACGCCGTTAATCGGTGCGTAAATTACAGTTTTAGCAAGCTCTACTTGCGCATCTTTATAACTTTCGGCTTGTTGCAAAACCGAAGATTTTTGAGCTTCTAACTGGCCTTTTGTCTCCTCAAAAAGAGCTTTAGCAGATTCCAAATCTTTATCGCTTGCTAATTTTTTAGCATATAAACCTTTGACGCGTTTATATTCGGATTTAACTTTCACAAGTGTAGCTTCTCTAACGTTTAATGTTGATTTTGATGCTTGGTAACTTGCTTCCGCTCTATTTTTCCTAGCAACGTATTGATCGGGTTTTAATCTGATAAGTAATTGACCTTTTTTTACTCTCTGCCCTTCAATAACCGGAAGTTCTACAATTTCACCGGTTACTTCGGGTCTTAATTCCACTTGGAAAACCGGATGAATTTTTCCGGTTGCAGAAACGGTTTCAGTAATTGTACGTTTTTGAACCTTATCAGTTTGTACCGAGGTTATATCTTCTTTATTTCCGCTAAAAACAACAAGTCCTACAACAACAATCAGCAAAACAACTAAGCCTCCGATTATGAAAAGCTTTTTCTTGTTCTTTTTTGGTTTACCATTACTCATAATTATTTATCTCCTACATTTTCATATTGTTTAAAATCTAATAATCCCATAAAATTTAACAACTTATCACTCTGTGTATAAAAATAAAATTCCGCATCAATTTTGTTGCTTTGCGCAGTTTGATAATCTCTTGCGGATTGAAGAACGTCCAAAATTGTTCCGGAACCGAGACGATAGCGTTCATCATTTATTTTTCTATTTTCCAATGATGATTTTACACTTTCATAACTAACCTGCATAGCTTCTTTTGCGGCAATTAAGTTTAACCAGCCTTGTTTAATTTGAATTTTAATCTGTCTTTCCAAAGCACTTAAATCTTCCTTTGCATTTAAAATACCAACTTTGGCATATTGAATATTTGTTGTTGTGCTAAAATTTGAAAAGATAGGAATTTGTAAGTTTAGTCCTGCACTCCAAGTTTTTCTGTCGAAAAGCCTTGACGGAATTAGTGCATTTGTCGATAAACCATAATTACCGGTTAGTCTTGGGTAAAAACCACTTCTTGCAATTGTAAGATCTTCATATCTGTTATTAAGTGTTAGCTTTTGACTTTTATAATCCAAACGATTTCTTAAAGCTCTATCAACCATTACTTTTACATCATCAAAACGATCCATATACTTTGCAGTGTTAACAGAATCGTTTCCTTCAAATGGATTTTCAAAATCATAATCCGCAAGCACATCAAGTGCAAGATAATCCAGCAACGTACTTTTAGCATTTTCAAAAATATTTTTTTGAGTAATATACTGTACTTGAGCATTTCCATATTGAACTTTTTGAGTATATACATCAACTATTGCAACTGCTCCAAGATTGTTGCGTTCTTGAATATCTTCAAGCAATTTTTTATTGTAATTTACATTTTCTAAACGTACTTTTAATAATTCTTCAGCGTTTATTACAGAATAATATAAATCAGTTGCATTGAAAACAATGTCTTGTTTCAACCTCATCAAAGTATATTTTGCCGCTTCAAAGGTATTTTTACTTTTTGATATATCAGCATAGTTCGACAATCCATCGAAAAGAGTAACATTGCCGCCTGCCCTAACAGAATAATTTCTTGAATCAAGTTGTGTTGCAGGCAATGTTTGTTCATTTCCAAAAAAATCGATTTGAGTACCGCCTTTATCAATAGTTCTTGACCAATTCCAACTTCCCGATACACTAAAGTTGGGCAATAATTTACCATACGAATTTTTAATTCCTGCTTTAGTCGATTCCAAATTATTACTTGATTTGATAAGTGTAGTATTTTTTTGTAAAGCAATACTAATAGCTTCTTTCAATGTTAATTTTTTCTTTGCCGATAGTGTTCCAACTGATACGAACAACATCAAAAAGAAAACAAAATATTTACTCATTAAAATTCTCCTTGTTAAAGTAAATGTGTTTCATACTAATATTTGATTAAAACATTCCTCAAAAACTCTTAAGTGAATACGAAAACTCATTTTTTTTGTTTCGCTGTTCTTATGACGTTACATAAACCTAAAAAGTTACAGATTTTTTAAAGTTTTAAAAGTAATATGTTAAGAGTTAATTTAAATTAAAAGAGTTTGACAAAAAATTAGACTGAATTATTCCAATTTTATAATAATTTTAATCAGATAAACTAATTTAATATTAACTATGAGCGATTCAGAGTCAAATCTAAAACCAGAAAAAGCAGCAGAAAGTTCAAAAAAAAGCAGCAAACCGATTAGTCCATAAAATACCTCAAAGAGTAAAACATTTCTTTCCGAAGTTTAAGCGTAGTTTATCAACCATACCGGATTGCAGAAAGCGAACAGAATATGACGTCTCAGAAATACTGATGGGCGCAATAAGTTTGTTTCTGTTCAAGGAAGATTCACGCAACGCATTAAACTCAGATAGGAACGATAAAGATTTTGTTTCAAATAATTCCAACTCATCATGTTTTCTGAATGTTCCCCATCTTGGCAATTGATTCATTATATATCATAAATCATTGATGTCAATTCTTAATGTACTGTATCCAATAAATATTTAATTTCATTTTTATTTCGAAAAAGTGAAAATAGATTGATCTATCAATAATCTATTTCATGGGGATCGTTTTCTCCCTTAATGCTGAACCATTCTTCTGATTTAAACTCTTTATCGGTTATTTTATTGAGCGGAAGTTTAAAATATTTGCCGCTGGCAGTAACCGCTTTTTCGCCATTCTCAAGAATTATTTCACCACTTCCCTCAAATGTACGTGAACCTATTTGCGTTAACCGAGCAATCACTTTTATCGGCTTGTTTAAAGGAATTGGCTTTCTGAATTTTAAATTCAGTTCTAATGTAACACCCCAAATATTTTTGTCTTTTATTAATATCGCTCTCCCTATGGTTTCATCAAGAACAGTAGATGCAATTCCTCCGTGTAAACGTCCGGGATATCCTTGATGAAAATTGTTCGGATTGAAAACAGCCACAAGCTCTTCGTTTTCAATCTCATAAAATGAAGCTTTAAGTCCAAATTCATTGTTAACCCCGCAAACAAAGCATAACCTGGAACTATTTTGCTTTTCCACAATCTTATGTTTCATATTAACCTTTAATTTTAATAATTAACTTTATAATCAAATAAAAATAAATAGATACCATGTTTTTCTTTATAAAAGTCAGTTGCATAATTTGATGTTGATAGAATGGAATGATTTTTCAACGGTTTCATTTATTTAATACCAGTTAAAAAAAGTTTTTTTAAATTAACTTACATACTAACATTTCAAATGTCAAATAATTTTGGCAATTACTATCCGATAAATAATTTTGTTATCTATAAAACTCAATACTTGTTTTATAATCGGTTGTCCGCTAAATTTTGTAGATTTGTTCATGGCTTTCCTTTGTTTTTTGTCAATTACAAAGTTAGCCTCGACAATAGTAGATCCGGCTCCTGACGGAGGGAATTTTCTATCCGATTTTTACCTTGTCTTTATTTTTTTATCGAACACTAATGGTTTAGTTTTATTTTTTTTGACTTAAATAAAGTTACTATTTTCTTTGGAGTCTCTTTTTTTTTATTTAATTTCAATTAAGAATAAATATGTACCAGTATTATTTAATTATCATTTTATAAAATCCTCTATAATGAATAAAAAACATGTTATTATTATCGGTGCCGGTTTTGGCGGTTTATACGCGGCAAAGGAATTACTAAAGGGCACGAATGATTTTAATATTACAATTATTGACACTCGAAACTTTCACTTGTTTCAACCGCTTCTTTATCAGGTGGCAACAGCTCAACTTTCTCCCGAAGATATTGCTTATCCGATAAGAGCAATTTTTGAGAAGTATAAAAATATCACCGTATTAAAGGAAAGTGTCAGTTCAATTGATTTAGACAACAAATCTATAAATGTAGAATGCGGTAAACTTTACTATGACAAGCTCATTATTTCGGTCGGAGTTATACCTGATTACTTTGGTAATGATAGTTGGAAGAAGAGTGCAATTCCGTTGAAAACACTGGAAGATGCTCTCAATATCCGAAGGAAAATATTAAATATTTTTGAAAAAGCCGAATCGGAAATGCTGCACCCGTGTGATGAGAATCCATTAAATTTCGTTATAATCGGAGGTGGACCAACGGGTATTGAACTTTCAGGAGCTATGGCAGAACTTAGTAAATATACACTTAAAAACGAATTCCGGAAAATCAGACCCGAAAGAGCAAAGATATATCTAATTGAAGCCGGTAAAACTATTTTGCCAGGTTTTCCGGAAAAACTAATAAACTCCGCCGAAAAATCCCTTAATAAACTTGGGATTACAATAAAGACAAATTCATTGGTAACAGATATAGGAAGTAATAAAGTTGAGATTAGTTCTAACGGTTCTTCCGAATTTATTGATAGCAAGGTTGTATTATGGGCTGCCGGTGTAAAGGCAAATTTTAAGGATAATATTTTATCATTAAATAATGATGTTGAATTTGATAGAAAAGGAAGAGTATTAGTTAATAAATATTTAGCAATACCAAATCACAATGAAGTCTATGTAATTGGTGATTTTGGAAGTTTGACAAGCGTTGGAGGGAAACCATTACCCGGCACCGCACCGGTCGCTATGCAGCAGGGAATTTACGCGGCCAAACATATATTAGGAAAAGCTACTGCTAATTTTAAATATTTTAATAAAGGAAGTCTTGCCGTTATTGGTAGAAATTCTGCGGTTGCGGATTTCGGGTCGTTTCAAATAAGCGGATTCTTTGCTTGGATTCTTTGGGCATTTGTACATATCGGCTATTTAGTAGGACACAGAAATAAATTTGTTATTATGGTTAAATGGGCGTGGAATTATTTTACGCGAAAACAAAGTGCACGAATTATTTTCAAAATGAATAACAATAGAATTTCTGCAAAATAACCTGAATAGTATTAACAATTAAAACGACAGTGCTTTTTCTCCCAAGATGTCATTTCCAAACGTTTAACTCGGAAATATTTATGTTGCCTGGGTTTCTAATCAAGTTGGGAATAATAGAAACACCTTATTTTGCAACAGGTTTAATATATTAAAATTATTTTAGTAACTCCATCTTTTTAACTATGCTGTAATCACTTGTTTTTAATTCGTAAAAATATATACCTGATGACAAGCTGCTCGCATCAAAATTTACCGTATATGCTCCGGCATTCATTAATTTAGTAATGAGTGCCGTAATTTTTTGTCCGAGAATATTATAAATATTTAGTTCAACCTTACTTGCCTTCTGCAAAGAAAACTTAATGGTTGTTGTAGGATTAAATGGGTTCGGATAGTTTTGATAAAGTTCAAACGATGATGGACTATTTACATTTTTAATGGATGTTAGAATCATTGAAATATCTAAACCATTAAGTGTATCTTGAGTTGTATTAATTGAGAATAAACTACTTTTTGCATCAGGAATTCCTATTTTTTGAGCAATCAATTCATAGTCTCCATAAGGAAGTACCGGGATTGTGTAATTACCATCGGACGAGACAAAATTATATGTGTAAATTTTATCGCTGCTAATCGAACGAACATAAACAATTGCATCTGTTACAGGAGAGTTTTGATTGTTGTTTGACAAAACTCTTCCATCAACAAAACCGGCGCCATACGATGAATCACGCTCCAAAGTTAGATCTATATTCCCCATTGAATTGAAGAGTGCAACCGAATCAGCATTTTGCCAAAAAACGGACGGTGCACCGTTTTCATTATAATAACCGGGAATGTTAAAAGGAGCAAATACCTGAACAAAATAGTCCCCGCTATATTTTATATTTTTTAAATTATACGCCCCGTTTAAATCAGTAAAGGTTGTATAACTTCTGTTTATATCATCAACACTAACAGCGGATATTTTTGTGGGAGTATGCTTACCTTTTCTTACAATAACAACCGCTTTTGGTAATGTACCTCCGTTAATATCACTTACAACTCCGGATATGTTTAAATTTGTTATTGGTTCTTTTTCTAAGATAAAGTTCAAATTTACTTGAGTGTTTTCCATTATGGTAATAATATCTGCGCCAAGGGGGCTATCTTTATCGAATGCGTACTCAATATAGTATCCTTCTTTGCTTGCAGCAACAAAATAATCACCGACAGGCAATTCCTTTGCAAAATTTCCTTCACTATCAGTATTTGCAGAATCTACCAAAATAATTCGATTATAAAAGAAATAAACCTTAGCATCAGATATCATATTTATACTATCACTAACAGTTCCACTTATAGTACCTGTCTTTGAGTAATGCATCATACCCTGATCATGATGAGTTTCCAAAGTTATTACCGGCTCACTACTTGTGTTATAAATAGTTATTGTGGAAGAAGAATCTTCCGGCTGTAAGTTAAAATAGTTATATTGAATTACCTCAAAACCAAATTCAAAATAAGGCTGCATTACAACAGGAAAACCGGATACATCATTCATCCGAATAGAATAAACACTATGATCATAATTGATACTGTCAATCGTTACAGTATTTTCCGAATTATTTTCAACATATATAAATTTTGATCTATTAAAATCACTATGGAAATGAATATTACGCGGCATTACCATAAGACCGCCTTGATGTTGAGCAAACATTCCTACTACGGTAAGAAACATAATTAGCAATAACTTTTTCATATTAATACCTATCTTAAAATAATTGTATTAAAACAAATATCTTTTTTTATTTAATTGATAACCGAACAAAATAAAAATTAAAATTAGAGATCCAATTAAATAAATATAATTGTTAGTATCATTTTCAAATTCGATGGAACTTGAGTTCCCCGATAACGTAAAAGCAGCCCAGTAATACGGATTAGGATCTACTTTATTAATAAACTTAATTTTGGCTTTTCTAAGAGCTTGTGATTTTGTTTGTCCCTCGCTCAAAAATTTGTAGAAATATTTCATTAAAACAGCCGTGTATTTATCACTTACATCCCAAAGAGAAAGCACGATGCTAGAGGCACCGGCATCAAAAAATACTTTCTGCATTCCAAGTATTCCCTCCGCTTTATCAAACTCTCCCAAACCGGATTTGCATGAACTTAATACAACCATATCGCTGTTGAGTTTAAGTTTTGCCACCTCACCGGTTTCAAGATAGCCGTCATTTTTATCATCATTATTGAAAAACATAACAACAGGATAATTATTGAATAAAAAAGAATGAGTTGATAGATGAATTATTGAAGCAAACTTTGCATTTTTTTTGAAATTTGATTCTGTCGCTTCATCTTTTAATAATACTATTTTTTTGCTGAAATATCCTTTTATATTTTTAATTTCCTCCGCCGAATATTTTAACGGAAGTACTTTGACAGCCCGTGAATATAAATTCAACTTTTCACTCACACCTCTTGTCGAAGAATAATTATTTCCTTTCGAATTAAAGTTAGGGTTACCTGCAAATAGTGCTAATCTATTCTTTGATTTAGCACGCGATTTTAATTCCTTCCAAATTGAAAACGACGGTGAATACGTAATTGAATAGTCCTCAATCAAATATCTTCTATTAAATAGAGAGCCTTTGGCGGATTTGTTTCGGGCACTTGTAGTTAAAAATTCAAAAGGGATTGTAACTAACCGGTTCGGCAGTGAAAAAACCAATTCGGAATTTTTCTGCACTTTGTCAAGTACAGGTTCAAAAAGTTTTTTATACAATTCATAAGCCTCATCCGGATTAAATGAGAATAGATCTTTATTAAAATGAATATCTTCATTCATTACAGCCCGATTGTAATATGGAGAGATTGAAGAAATAATATTTTCAACATCTTTAACACTCTCTTGTAATTTCACTACATTTAATCCTTTATGTGAAGCAACAAATATGAACATACTGTCGGAACCAAAAAAGTAACTGATAAAATACTCATTGCTCTTAAGCAAAGCGGAATATGAAAAACCGGCATCATCATTTTTAATATTGAAAAAATTAATCAGCTTCGGATATTTTTTTGTCAATTCATTTTTGATTTTTTTTAATCTCATTTTCAACAAACCGGAATCACCCAAGTTATTTTGCAGTTTCCAATTCACATCATATAATTTATTAACCAAATCAATATCATTAGTCTCGCTGAACTTAATCCCCATTAAATTGTAAAGCGTATTCCTTGATCTTGATTTATCTAAAATTGCAAATGCCTTTTGGACTTTATCTGTTCTTAAATAGAGGCGTGTAAGTGAATTATATATTTGGTGATAATTAGCAAAAAATGTTATCTGCATTTTATTGTTATTTTTTAATAACGGCAACTGATTTTCAATTATTGATATTGCTTTCTTAAAATATTCTTCTGCATCACCAAACTGTTTTTGCTTCTCATAATATTTCCCAATGCTAAAATAGATTTCTATCAGTGTAGTTTTATCACCGGCAGATACGGAAAATTTTGAGGCTTCTTTTAGATAATTATATTTTTTACTTCCACTGCTCGTTTCGGATAACATCAGCAACTGTACACCCGCAAGCTGATTTAGGTTATTCTCCTTGCAAATTTTAAGCTGCTTTAACAATATTTTATTCCCGCTCTTAAAATCACTATTTAATATGTACGAATAGGCAAGATAAGTTTTTGAAAGTATTAAGTTATAAATATCCCCAAATTTGTTCGACAAGCTAATTGAGGCATTTAAATATTTTTCTGCTTTGGAAAATTCCTTCGTTAAGGTATAAATAATTCCAACTTTTTGGTCTAACTCCGCTTTCAGATACGGCAGTTTCTTTTCATTAATTTCATCAAAATTTTCCAAAAGGATATTTAAAGCTTTTTTAGGCTTCCCGAGATTATAAAAAAGAACTCCAATTCCAATGTTTATCTCGGTCTCCGTACTAATATCTTTAATCTTTTTTGATAATTCTTTGGCATTGTTGTAGTAATGAAGCGATTTTGTGTAGTTGGCAAGATTTGTGTAAACATCACCGAGTCCTCTATAAGCAAGCATTTTAGAGCGGATATTCTCGCCGGACTTTTTTAACGCAGAATTGTAATAATCAAGTGCTCCCCTGTAATTTCCAATGTTTAAATAGAGACTTGCAATATTAATTGCCGTTAGCGCCATTCTATCATGATTGTTGAATTTTTTAAATATGGAATAACTTTCCTCGTATCTTTTCCTTGCCTCAACCGGTTCGTTCGAGTATGTAAAAGAAACCGCCCACTCTGAAAGTACCGTGGATTCCAATTCTTTTTGATTGATATTATTAGCTAAATCATAAGCCCCCTTAAACAACTTTCTTGCTTTCGGAATATTACCGTTGAGGTCGCTAATCATTCCCAAATTCAAGTTTGCTTTTACCATTTCAATATTATTGCCGCTTTCTTTCGCTGCCTTTAATCCTTTGTTATATATCTTTTCAGCCTTTTCATATTTATCGGAAAGGTAGAATAAAGAACCTTCCAAAACCAGTATCTCAGCATATCTTGGATTGGTTTTGGTAATCATCTTAGCAGCGGTCTGCAACGATTTATTTGCTTTTGTATAATCACCAAGTCTTCGCTCGGTGTTGGAAAGAAAAATAATCGCTTCAATCGAATTAGGTTTTATTTGTAATACTCCGGATAATTTCTTCGCCGCTGATTTATATTTCGATTCATAATAATCTATCAAACCGGACAAGTAAAGAAACTCTGCTTCATTATTTTTTTTTGTTACAAAACTTCTAAGTTCGTCGTATTTATTAAGTATTCCCGCAGTTTTTACAAGATATTTATAATACTTCAGAAAAGTTGGTTTTTCCTTTAAATGAATAAAAAGCAGTTGATAAGAAACCTCGAATTTGCTTTGTTTATAATTTATAATTGCTTCGGCAAAATCTTTTTCAAAATCATTGCCGTGGAATTCAGGCTTAGCATTACCGTTTTCAACTTTATTGTTTTCTAAATAAAATATGTACTGTTCAAAAGAAACTGCATTTGATGAATCATGCTCTCTAACAATAAAAGATGCAGATAAAAACCGGAATGAAAAAAATAGAATCAATAATATTTGAACAATTAATTTCATAACAGGATCTTCTATTTAATAGAGCTTAATAGTTCTTCTGCTTCTGTTGAGTATTCGGATTCATTATTGACCGCTTTTGTCAAATATTTCCTGGCGATGTCAAATTTCTCTTCCAATAAATATGACTTTCCTAAGAAGTAATAAGTATTGGAGTTTACATTTTTAAATAACCCTGAATTATTTAATTCCAAGTCTTTGTTGAAATTGTTAATTGCAGCGGATAGATCTTTTTTATTATATGAAACAAATAACCCGGCAAAGTCTGATTGGGCTTTTGTTAAGTAAGTTATTCCGAGTACGTAGTATGAATAAAAAGTTGTCAACTCATCCGGATTGCTTTCAACATCTTTCTGCAATTCACTTATTGCAGAATCATAATTCTCATTTTCAAGTGCAGTTACAGCATTCGTAAAGTACGCAGAATTTCTACCACGCGTAAAGGAAAAATTATCATAACTATGCTGAGACGAAACTCTAACATAATCCGGTGTCGTAAATTCCGAAGTAACAAACAAGGAAGAAACTGCTAATATTATTGAAGCTGCGGCGGCATAAGCGTATTTCATATTTACATGTTCAAAGAGCCTAAATATTTTCAGTCCTTTTGTTTGAATTGCTTCCGGTTTCTTTTTCTGTGCAATTCTTTCGCTTAAGAAACTGTCAACTTCATTCAATTCAGAACTTAAAAACTCAAATTCTTCACGGCATTTTGAACAGCTCAGCAGATGTTTTTCAATTTTTGGAATAAGGAAAGTTAATTTAGATTCACCGGATTTATCGCCATTTAAGAACAGAACATATTCAGATAAAATACCCGTATTGATATGTTCATCTTTTGTGAGATTTGTTAATGCGTGAACAATCCTATCAAAATCTTTCAGATTAGGATTGCTGCGTAATTCTTCTAAAAGCTTTTCTTTTTCAACTTCAGATAAATTCCGCTTTGTCAACAACTCAATTATTTCTTCTTTTAACATAATAATAATTCCTTTCTTCAATACTATAGTGTGTCTTGTATGAAAAAAGTGACATTTATTCCAATTTATTTTTAATTTCTTCTATTGTCCGGTAGAACATCTTTTTTATTGCAGCTTCATTTCTGTTCAATTTTTCTGCAATTTCATTGAACTTCATACCTTCCCAAAATCTCATTTTAATTATCTGACCTTTTGGGTCTTTCAAATGAGATACAATGCTCATAATTTTTTGCGAATCAAGACCTATTGATACATCTTGCGTCTTATTATCTTCATGAAAAGTTTCATCAAATTCAAAGAATGATTTTGACTGTTGTTTCTTGTAGAAATTCACAAAAGTTAAAAAGAGTACACGCCTTAACCATTTTTCAATATCTAAAATTTTTTTGTACTGTTGTGCAAAAGATATAAAAACATCGCTCGCTAAGTCATCAGCATCATCAATTGTGTGTAGTTTTCCATAATTATACTTCGACTTAAAATAGGAGAAGGAAATAGATCGAATTAAAGATGATAGTTTATCAAAGGAACTTGTACTCCCTTCTTTAGAAAGCTCTAACAGTTCGCTTAATTCTTCTTTTGAGAAATTGTAATATTGTTGCTGAACTTTACTCAAAGTTTTTTTGAAAATTAATAAAGTTTAAACATAAAAAAGAAAGAGCAAAATTGCTCTTTCTTTTTTATGTAG
>CAZXDS010000065.1:0-15816 GCA_964639525.1 uncultured Melioribacteraceae bacterium
ATTGTTAGTAAATCTACATATTGGCAATTCAGAGTCAAATAATGCAGCTTTCAATATTAAATTTTTATGACTATCGTATTCTATACCTATATACATTATTTACAATGATAGAATCATATTTTCAAATAATACTACCCGAAAATAGTGTACACTATTCACAAAGTGGTTTTCGGATTTTGTTTTATAGAAAAACTCACTTTAATCTCTCTTAAAAAGACCTGCCAGCCGGTCAATGCTGTCAACTTAAGAAATGTTGAGTTGTAAATGTGGCTAAAGCCACTGTTTTTTTTTGTTTTTATCCGTTGCATAAATGCAACGGCAATTGCCGTCTCTTTTAAGAGACGGTAAAATATTTACTTGGGATAAAAATGGCTTTAGCCACATTTTTCCCTTAAGTTGACAGCATTGGCCAGCCGGTAGGCAGGGAGAAAAATTTTGTAAAATCCGAAAACCACTTTGCTTTCTGTATATATTTAATTTATCGCCGAATTTATACAGATAATTTTCCAATAATTTGAGTTTTATATTATGATAAATATCCAAATCGCAAGTGTTTTCATTTTGGGTATAGTATCCGAGAGTCATTAAATTTTTATAGTAGTCCGCCGAGGCGGAAAACCTTCCTCGCAGAGTCCGGTGGACGGTTTTTTCATTTTTAAATGTAGAAAAAACTTTGAAAAACAATAGCAAAGTTTCTTTTTAAAAAAAATTAAAAAATAAACCGACTGGAAAGTCGGTTCTACAATTTTCACTTATTGGCAATCATTGAAATATCAGCTTGCGTTATATTTCCGGCTGTAACTACTACGCTCAATGTTGCATCAGAGTATCCGGAAGCTTTTGCTGAAATAGTATAACTTGCCGGCGGAACATTGCTAAATGTAAATTTACCCAAACTATCTGTTGTAATTGAAGATGTACCCGGTTGTGTTTGAATATTTACACCTGTAATTGGTAAATGGGTAGAATCATCGGTTACAGTTCCGGTAATAGAGCCTGTTGAAGTAATCATAGTAAAATCAGCACGCGACTCATTTCCCGCTACAACAGTAATCTGGGCGGAAGCCTCTTGGAATCCAAGTTTAGTAACAGACACAGAATAGTCGCCTGGTAAAATATTTGAGAAAGAATAAGTACCGTCATCCTTTGTAAAAACTGTACTTGTAGCCGGGTTTGTGCTGACAGATGCGCCGGATATTACAATCGAAGATTGAGCATCAACAACAGTTCCTACAATTACTCCGGTAGTTGGTGGAACTGTTGTATCAGTTTCAGTTAAATAAATATCCGCATTCGTTATTTGTCCTACCACTACGTTCACGTTTATTGAAGTAGTATCAAAACCAATTTTTTCTGACTTGATTACATATTGTCCCGGAATAACATTAACAAAAACATATTTCCCGAATGCGTCTGAAGTTATTGAACTTGTAACAGGAGTACTTGTTAAATTCACATTTTCAATAGGAACAAAAGTTTTTGAATTAATTATAGTCCCCGCAATTTGTCCATAATTCTTATTTTTATTTGTATCACTTTTAGTAAGAACAAAATCCGCTACAGCATCTGCTCCGGCTACAACGGAAACATTAACGAGAAGAGTATCATAACCGCTTTTTCCTGCTTTAACGGCATAATCCCCAGGTTCAACTGTTGTGATTTGATACCTGCCTGATGCATCCGTTTTAACAAAACTTGACGGGGGAACAGAAAAAACATTCGCTCCTTCTAAAACATTTCCTGTTCCTGATTCTGTAACAGTGCCTTTTATTGCCCCATGAGTTGGTGGTTCTATTGGTGTGCTATCCTCTTTGCTACAGGAAAATGCTGTAAGACTTACAATAATAAAAAATGTAATTATTGATGAAATAATTTTTCTCATAGTGAAATACTCGATTTTTTATTTTTATTATCGAAATATTTTTTAAAAAGATTAGCCGTAAAACCGAAGTATTTTTCTTTGTGGAATAAAAAAATCCTCCGAAAAAATAAACTTCGGAGGATCTAAATTTGAGTTTCAAACAAATGAACTACCCCACCTCAAGTAGCGGAAAATTTAACCCTTGTCCGCGCCGATGGCGAATTAAAATTTCCAGCGAGATCCCAGCGAAACATCAAGTCCCCTGCCGCTATTACCTCGAAGAACCGAACCGAAATTTGAAGAAGCAAAATTCATTTCAACAAGACCGAAATCAAGACCGAACCCAAACGACCATCTGAACCCTTCAATACCGCCGAATGAAAATCCTGAACGCAACGGAAGGATTTCAAACGGTTTCCATTCCGCACCTATAGAAATACGTGGCTTTGTAGTATTAAAAGGTTCATTATTAAATCCTTGATTATATCCGAAAACAAGTAGAAGGTCATCCATTTTCATACTTACACCGAGCCTTAAAGCACCCGGAAGACTTGAAGTAAAACCGGTACTATAAGACCCTCTAAATTTTAAGCTGTCACTTAAATTTTGATTCTGTGCCGAATCCGTTACACTTGTAACTAAAAATGATCCGAAAGATGCATACTGAACGGTCTCTTTGTCCCAACTAACGCTACCCAAATCGGTAAGTGAAAAACCAACACTCCAAACACTATCTATCTGCGCTGCCAGTCCGAAGCTAACACTGAAACCTGAACCGGCTGATTGTGGAAATGCACCAACATTAGATGAACGATTATCGGTAGAACTATCGAAATCCCAATTCACACCATAATCCGGAGAAACTGCAATATCCGCGGTAACATCGCTTTGCAAGCGAATTGAGTTATCTGTTAAAGTTTCAATATTTGAAGACGATGCATGAGTTTGTAAATAACCCAAACCACTCACAATATTTAGTGATATTCCGCCTGTCAGGTGTAAAAAATCATTTCCGAACAAATCCCCAAGTTCGCGAGCGTAGGAAAAAGAATATTCCCTCAAATATGAAGCCTGCAGGTTAAGATCATCAATACTGTAAACTCGCCCAATTTCGTTTCCATCAATTACAAGGTCAACTAAATCCTTTGGAATAGTAGCATTAAAACCACCAATATCGGTTATGGAAAATCCTAAAGCTCCCGCATCACCAATATTAACTGATAGCGCGAGTAAATTTGTCGAGACAAGAGCGTTCACATCTGAGCCGTCCGCAAACAACGATTTAAAATTAGTTTTATCTTCACTCGTTAAATCACGAGCAATCACATCACCGTTTTGACCTGTAACTCCGCCAAAGTAATAATTATAATTCTCCCACGAAAGGAAATCATTTCTTGCTAATACATTTATATTTGGTAAAGGAAGAACTAATGATAACTCAATATCATGGTCCGTAGGCAAAGCTAAGTTTGCAGGATTTGTACCAAAGGAATATACACCACGAGAAGAAACCGCATTTCCCCCGCCCATTGCCGAAGAACGAGAATCGGAAATACCAAATGAACCCGCCCCTTGTGCAAAGACTGTCGTTGCAGAAACAACAACAAATATTATTATTTTATATAATTTCATTTTCATATCCGTATCAATTATTATTTAATTTAAAGTCAGCCGTTCCATAAAGTCTTACTTTTATTTTATCTGTATTCCTAAATTTAACCGGTGCGTTGCTCCCGTCCGGCGGCGTTATTAGTTTTAAGTTAACGGCTAATGTTCTGTTCCTGAGAAATGTTCGGGCATCAACACCCTTCAATTCTATTGTTTGAACAGTAGAAACTGCCGTGGTTGCAAAACCATTAGCATCAACACCTGCCGCGTTAATTAATATTTCACTTGTAGGATTATACGATGGAGGAATAGTAAATAACGGCACATTATTTTTATCAAGAATAGTCGCCTTTGCAGATATTTTAGCCGGAATCATATTTTCAACCTCAATGGTTAAAAACACTGAATTAATGCCATCAATATCACTATCGCTAATTTCAATGGAATCAACCGTCATGGTATCTATAAATGAACCGCCGGCAATTCCAAGATCCAATGGTAATTGAGTATCAATAAATCCTGTAACGGAATCATCCTTCGTAACTTCCCCAATTCCATAATTCGGATTTACAACTCCTGAACCTGAAAATGAAAAACTGCTTGGAAATGATGTGTGGAACCCATTTATAAAATCTTTAAGACCAAAGTTTCTTAAATCAAATACTTGATTCGCATTTGCCGCCAATTCTTCATTAACGGTAATTGATCTCTGTTCCGTATTATTAGCACCCGTAATAGTTCCATTGAAAGAAACCGGAATACCGACTGATGAATTAAGATGAAGAAATATAGCAGGGTCTTTAATATTTAAACTATCAAATTTGAATTTATCTTTAACATCTCCGAGATCAATGTCAAAATTGGTTGAAGAAATATCAAAATTAGTTAACTTTATTTGACCCGTAACATCTTTAATTTTTAAATTTGTAACATTTACATTTACGGAAACATTATCATCTTTTTTAAGAGTACGTGCATCGCTTGTTGCGGGAACAGAAACAGTTGCAGTATAATTCAACTTATTTGTTGGGGTTCCCGGAGTTAATGTTACAATACTCCAATTTTGTAATGATGAAATTGTAAGATGATGATTCTGTTCTTTTCTACCGAGCGAAACCGTTTGTGTATAAACAGTACCGTCAGGTTTTTTCATATTATCAATTTTCAAACTAATATTAATATTCAAATCAAGATTGTTTGAAAAATTTACATCAAAGTTTCCATCGTCAAAATGAACTACTGTAACTTTAGTAGAATCATCAATGGTTACAACGTCCGTAACATCAAAGTCATCCTGTGCCGGTAAAATAGCCGTTGTTGAGGAAAGAGAAAACGAGCCAATTCCTGCTGTTATAGTTGTTCCTGCGTCTTGAGGAAATGTAACACTGTTGCCATTACTTCCGGGAGATGACATTTCAACTACAATTTCGAGAGAATTTTTTAATGTTTTACCTGCAAGTGGAAATGAAACTTGGTTACTTCCGTTCGCCGGAATTACAATCACGGTAGTAGATTGAACAATAATACTTCCATCCGATTTATTTCTAATTATTAATGAATTAACATCATTTTCAATCGGCAAATTACTTGTAAATGTAAGAGTTAAAGTTCCGCTTTCAAATACTGCTGATTCAAATTGATCTATGGTAGTGAAGTCTTGTGTAGAAGAACTTGGTGAGACAGGAGGAACAACTGCTGTTTGTCCACCGCTAAATGGAGTCCAATCACTTAACTTTACTTCTGTATTAATTGGTGTAACATCATCTATTTTCACTGAACCGATTGACTTTGAAGTCGAGGAAGAAAAATTATCAATCTTAAGATTATCACTAACTGTAAAAGTTGTAATATCGTCCTTTTGATGATAGAAGAGCAACCCCAGAATATTTGGGTCGGTCGATGCAGTTAAGGTTGTATCATCCCCGAGGAAATCATCAATTGTATATGTGCTGTCGCTAATCGGAACAGCAACTTGAATATCATAGCTTGGAGCTACAAAATCCTTTGGAGAATCAAAACAGCCTGTCAGAACAAGATTGAATGTAAAAACAATCGCAGCAATCCAGGCGAATTTGAAGGTTGTAAACTTTTTCATTTTACCCTACATTTTAATGAAAGATTATTTAGAATAGACATATACAAAACTTATTCGCTATCTGTATAATGTCTATATAACAACTGCAATATAGCCAATTAATTTTAAATTTCAATGATTAATATCACATTAAAAATTAAGAAATATTTTTAATAAATTGACAGTTTAATATTTTAATTTTTAAGAAAACAAAAACGTCTTAATATAGATTAACCTTTTTTACTTGATGTAACTTTCAAAAAAGTTTCCAATTCTTTCATAAGCTTTTTTCAATAAATTTTCCTGCGGCAAAAAAACGATTCTGAAATGTTTAGTATCAGGCTTTTGTCCGAATCCGCTTCCCGGGACAACAACCACGCCGGTTTGCTTTATTAATTCTGCAACAAAATGGTTATCAGAACTTGGAATATGCAATTGCGGAAAAGCATAAAAAGCTCCTTGAGGTTTTACACAAGATATCCCCGGCACTGCATTCAGCATATCCACCGTCATATTTCTTCTTCTCGTAAGTTTTTCCATAACAACTTTAAGATGTGATTGGTCACCATTTAGTGCTGCCGGTATTGCATGCATTTCCGGATGATTAGCAGATAGCCTTGAACGTAATATTTTATTTATTGCAGCAATATAATCACTAAGTACATTTTGATTTCCGCTCATTATTCCCCAACCGATTCGCCAACCGGGAGCGAGATAATTTTTTGATAAGCCTCCAAATGTAATTATAGGTACTTCCGAATTTAACGAAGCTAAAGCTATATGTTCTTCCCCATCCATTAATAATTTATCGTAAATTTCATCGGCAAAAATCACAAGATTATGTTCGAGTGCAATATCAATTATTTTTAGCAAAGTTTCTTTTGTTGCATTTGAGCCGGTAGGATTATTTGGATTGATAACAATAATGGCTTTTGTTTTATCATTAATTTTACTTTTTATATCTTCAATATCAGGCTGCCATCCGTTTTCCTCACTTAAGTAATAAGGATTGCTAACCATCTGAAGTTTACTTTGAATTGCCGTGTACAAAGGATAACCGGGAGTTGGTGTTAAAATGTTTTCACCGGCATTTACTAACGAGGTTAAACAAATATCTATCGCTTCGCTCGCTCCGGTTGTAACAAACATTTCCTGAATATTTTTAATCCCTTTCCTATCCGCTTCTTTTCTTATAGCATCGAGTGATTCCTTAGTTCCGTTTGATGGTGCATACCCGTTTTGATTAGCCAGCATTGCCTCATAAGCAGCATCAATCATATGTCTTGGTGTTTCAAAATCATAAATATTCGGATCGCCAATATTTAGATACAGCATTTCCTTACCGCTTTTTGCAACTTCATTTGCAATTAAAAGTACATCTCTAACAGCGTATTTAATATCAGCAGTTCTATCTGCCGATTTGATAATTTGAGTATTCATAATTTTCTCCAATTTTTAATATCTTGTGTTATCAACTTAAATTATTAGAGATTTATTAGCAAAAGAATATTACATAAATTTGATATTCTCTAATTACTTTGTAATTTTTAACTGAATTAAAATCAAAAAAACTTATACAAAATGGCATTAAGATTAATTGAAATAAATGTTCCCTCCGAAAACAAACATGAAATTGAGGAGATAATTAAGGAAACAAATCCCATATCCTTTTGGATAGATAGAATTGAAAATAATAAAGCAGAAATAAAAATTCTTCTACATGCTGAAAAAACGGAAGTAATGTTGGATTCTCTCGAAAAAAAACTCACAGCGGTATCCGATTACAGAATTGTTTTACTGCCGGTTGAAACAACATTGCCGCGTGTTACAATTGAAGATGAAAAAAAAGAAATTACTTCTGCATCAAAAAATCAAAAATTGGAAAAAACACCTTTACGAATTAGTCGTGAAGAATTATATACCAAAATTCAAGACGGAGCAAATATTACTCCGGTTTACATTGCCATGGTAATTCTTTCGGCAATTGTCGCATCCATTGGTTTGCTGAATGATAGTGTCGCGGTTATTATTGGAGCGATGGTTATTGCTCCTTTATTAGGTCCAAACGTCGCACTTTCACTTGCCACTACTCTTGGGGATTGGGAGCTTGGTAAAAACGCACTAAAGGCAAATATTTTGGGAATGCTAATTGCATTGGTCTTTGCGGTAGTTATTGGGCTTATTGTTCATGTCGATGTTTCTTCAACCGAACTAATCAGCAGAAGTCATGTTGCGATTAGCGATATTATTCTTGCTTTAGCCTCCGGTTCCGCAGCTGCATTAGCATTTACTTCCGGAGTTTCAGCAGCTTTAATTGGTGTAATGGTTGCCGTTGCACTTCTGCCGCCACTTGTAACTTTCGGACTTTTTCTTTCATGTGGAAATTTTCAATTAGCAACAGGCGCTTTACTTCTATTATTTACGAATTTAATCAGTTTAAATCTTGCGGGAGTTTTGACCTTTATCATTCAGGGTATTCAACCTCGCCGTTGGTGGAAAGCAAAAAAAGCTAAAAAATCAACTCGCATAGCTACGGTTATTTGGACACTTTTGTTATTGGTTTTAATTTTATTGATAAAACTGCAGCAATAGCAAATAACTTTATTCGCTGTTCAGATTCAAACTTAAAAAAATAGAAACAACATTTTGTTGAAATAATTAAAATTGTTTTTTTTAATTATTTTATATTCTTAGCGGATTAAAAATCCGCTTTACAATTTGAAATTTAGACTCCAAATCGCTGTCCTTCTTGTAATCAAAAAACTTTATCAAAATCCAAGAAGAAACCACGGGCTTTAGCCCAAAAATAAACTTTCCCTTATTTGGGCTGAAGCCCTTTGTGGGTGTGCCGTTTTCTGATCCGTTCGATAAATCGAACGGAAATATTTATGCATTTTTGAGCAATGAATAATCATAAATCGAACGGAAATGTTGTTGTTTTTCGGAACAGTGTTTAATCAAAAACTGTTTCAAAATATTTCCGTCTCGTTCACGAGACGGGTTAACGAAAACAAAAAAAAACACGGGCTTTCCGGGACGGATCTGTGATAGCCCAAAAATAAACTTTTCATTTGGGCTGAAGCCCTTTATGTGTGCGCCGTTTTCTGATCCGTTCGATAAATCGAACGGAAATATTTATGCATTTTTGAGCAATGAATAATCATAAATCGAACGGAAATGTTGTTGTTTTTCGGAACAGTGTTTAATCAAAAACTGTTTCAAAATATTTCCGTCTCGTTCACGAGACGGGTTAACGAAAACAAAAAAAAACACGGGCTTTCCGGGACGGATCTGTGATAGCCCAAAAATAAACTTTTCATTTGGGCTGAAGCCCTTTATGTGTGCGCCGTTTGTTCATCCGTTCGATAAAGAGGCTGTGTGAAAAACGCTAAAACCGTTGTCGCAGACCCGTATCGGAAAACGGTTACGCTAATTGCTTGATTTTGAGTTATATTCCCACGATTAAAATCGTGGGTTAATAAAATTTTCTACCTTTTACACAGTTTCTAAATCGAACGGAAATATTTGTGTTTCACGTAAAAAAACACCGTCATTCTAAGGAGCGAAGCGACGTGAGAATCATTTTATGCGTGTTCATAATAAGATTTCTAATACACCAATAAGCGATATGACAACCAATTGTGCTAACACCACAATTTATTTGGTGTTAAATACATCACAAAAATAACTCAACCGACCTTAGTCGGGGGTTTAACTGCATCAAAAAAAAGAATGACCTCATTATTATAAACTGTCAACTTTTTTGTACAACCGAACATCTTGAATCATGAACCCTGCATCTCAATTCGCTTAAGAAGATTCTTCCGGTTTAATAATTATGCCTTTATTTTCCTGTCCGTTTATTTTAACTATTATTGGTTTATCAAATCGTATATGGTTAACATACTTCCGCTGTGTTTTTAATTTTCTATTTCTTAACCAATCCCAATCAATAAAACCATCAGATTTCTGTGAGTCAATTGTCATATATCCAACTCTAAAAGAAGTTAAATTCTGAAAAAAATGTGAACCTTGCGATGGTGTAACATTAAAATCCCGAAAGTTCGATTCAACTATACATCCGGCATTTGAAATTTGCTCCCATGTAACGGGAATACCAAGCCATGGATCGGTACTTCCCCATCTTCCAACTCCGATCAACAAATATTTCCTTTTCTCTTTTACCAATTTAGCGTTTAGCTTTGCAGTTTCGATGGCAGCTTCTCTGCTATCCGACCTTGAAAATTTATCAATATCTATAAAAATAACATCCCGAATATTATTTACAACGCCATTACCAAGAGCTTTATCACTTTTACAAATTAAGTCTTTCTCATCAGTATTTTTTAAATCAAGTTCCTCCAATTCATCATTTATAACAAGCGGACGCATCTGTAAGATGTTCAATTCAGGTTTTTTGTTTTTATCTTTAGACATCTTTATAGCAAACTCTATTTCTATTTCAGAACCCATTCCCCATTTTCCGAGTTTCAAAAGATAATCAAGAATTTCAGCCAGCGGGAAAATATTGTGCTTGAGAATAGGAGAAAATGTTACCAGTCTTACTCCATCTCTCCCGATTCCATCATAAACAGTATTGTTTTGTAAGGAATAAGTTGAACCGGAATAATATAGACTACCATCCTTTTCAGCATCTTCCAATGAATATGTATTGATAAAGTTGTCTTCAGCATAATTTAACAAACTGACAGTTGACTTTAAGTTAACTGCGTAAAACTCCCTTTGGCTGTATCGCAATATTTCATCGGTTGTTGATGTATTAATTGGTGTTTGCGGATATTTTGGACAAAACTTAATAACATTTTCGCCATCAACCACCATTTTCCCTAAACCAAGTGCAATGGAAACAATTCCATCATTCGATTTAAGTTTACCCGTTGGATAAAAGTTAATTGATTTTCCCACACCCGAAAGTTCCGGATAATATTTTCCATTGTATTCTGAACCTACAATTTTTTGAATAATTACAGCCATTTTTTCTTCTTCCAATCTATAAGAAGTTACTTTAATGTAATCTTTAGATTTATTATAAAATATGGAGGCATAAATAAGTTTAATGGCTGTTAATAATTGCTGCAAACGGAATAAAATATCAGGGTCATTGTTTGGCAGCATAATAGTTTCATAAACTCCTGCAAACGGCTGACCTTGTGAGTCTTCAAGCAATGAAGATGAACGTACTGCAATTGGCTCTCTGACTAATTCCAAAAATGATTGAATATTTGCAGATACATCTACCGGGAAATTTTGTGCATCAATAAATTTTTGGCGAAGCGTTTCATTATCTGTTGAATGCATCGCTAATTCAAGTAAATTATTTGCTTCGAGAAAATCATCAAAAATATTTGAGCCGATTATTATAGTCGGAGGAACTCGAATGTCAACACTTGGAAACATTTCATTAATTTCAAAATTTGAAAGAAGATAATTAACAAATGATAATCCGCGGGCTTTACCTCCGATAGAACCGTTACCGATACGAGCAATATCACTTCCCCTTTCAAAGTATTTTCGATGATAGTCAACAATTACACCGCGTTTACGCCACAAACGATATTCCTTAATGGAATCAATAAGATCACGCCTCAAATCTTCATAAGTTGCGTATTCTTCAACTTTACGAGGCCGCAATTTATTAGCGAGCCAAAACTCAGTACGGGCCTTTAACCAATTTGAAAAATGATTTCTTAATGAATGATAAACCACACTTTCAATTGGAATCCATTCTAATACAGATTGAAGTTCAGATAAGTTTGCTGCTCTGCCAACTTCATCTCCTGATTCACTTCTAAAAATAAAAGGGCCGAAACCAAAATTACGTTTCATAAACTTATGAAGTTCCTGCAATAAAACATCCGATTTTTTCAGTAAAAATCCTGCTTCCAACTCATATGCTTTCTGTCTATTTTTTTCGTTATTTGATTGAAGCAAAACCGGAATATCGGGAAACTTATTTTTAATTCTCTTTGCAAGTTTTAACCCGGCTTTTGTATCTCTTTTGCCCAGTCGCTCAAAATCAATATCAGAGATAATCCCGAGAATGTATTTTTCGTATTTCTTAAAGTATATCCATGCTTCCTCATAATTTGAACAAAGAAGAATTTTTGGGCGTGCCCGCATGCGTAAAAACTTATGTGTAAGATTTATTCCTTCGGATATTAAATCCTGAGATTGCGTTAACACTTCAGTATAAATTAACGGGAGATAGGACGAGTAAAATCTGATATTATCTTCGACCAAAATTATTACCTGAACGCCAATAGATTTTGTATCGTTTTCCACATTGAATTTATCTTCAATGTACTTTATTATTCCGAGAATTATTCTGTAGTCTCCCTGCCATACAAACAATCTTTCAAAAAGATTTGCATCAGAACTTTGCCTTAATTCAAGCATATCTCTATTATCATAACCGAGATATACTATGGGAATAGTTATTCCTGCTTTTTTTACTTTTTTAGCAAAACGAATTGCCGACATATCTTCAACATGCTGAGTAACTATTATTAAATCAAATCTATCTTCTAAATTGATTTTTTTTATTGCTTCATTTCCATTCGGACAATGAATTAATTCCGGCGAGTGAGTTAGGTTTAACCCATGATATTCTTTTCTGAGCAATTCGTATATTCTACCGTCTTCTTCAAAAATAAAAAAGTCGTACAAACTTGAAACAAGCAATATATTTCTAATTCTAAATTTCATAAGATTTCTAAAATCCATTGATTTTGCAAATCTATTTTTTTGATTAAATTCAGAAATATTAAAATTATCCGTCATTGCACGACTCATTTTTAATTTTTAAAATTTTCACTTATTAGTTATAAGGTAATTACTTAAAAATAGTAAATTCTGAAACAATTCTTTTATTTTATTGAAAAATTGATTATTTAACTTGGGAGGAATACTACTTGAAGATAAAAAAAACCGTTTCAATAATAATTATTGAAACGGTTTTAAATTAAGTGAACTACTTAAAAAGAATTTTTACTTGGAATATCTCGCTTTAAATTCTTTTTGTGCTTTAGCTCTTTTAGCTTTTTCTTCAGGCGACAATTTGCCGAGGAACCAAGCGTGATCCGAACTGTTAAGCATTGCATTAAGTTCGGTTTCCAACTCCTTTGCTCCGGCAACCTTTGCAGCATCATTAGACTTTAAATTTACAGCTACAACTTCTTTAAGTTCAGGAACAAAATCCATATACCAAGCTTTAGCAACTTCATAAAGTCCGTGCCAATGTGTATAATCGGGTGCCATCATAGATGCACCGTGACGTGCGCGTCTTCCTTGATGATGCCAAATTTCCCACCAAGTCCATTCAATTTTTTCATCAAATTTTTGACTTGTAATAAGATGGTCTTTGTATGCAATTTTCATAAGTTTAACGCCCGGGGCACCAAACTTTTTATTGTACAAATTAATTAAACCGTCGTATTGAATGTAAAAATTATTTACAAAAGGCTGAGAATGGCAAACAGTACAAACCTTCTGCATTTCAGCTCTTCTCGTTTTCCAATTAACACTTGCCATTTTTTTAAGACCGAGCTTTTTATCTGAAACCTCAGGACGTATTGACGTTGGAGGTCTGTTATTCCAGCTAATACGCATACCAACATCGTGTGTTACAGGAACAAAATCGCCGTCTTTGGTACGAACAGCGGACATATGGCAAGTTGCACAAGTTGGTGCTGCAGTATAATCTTCGCCAAGTACCCATTTTGTATTATCAATATTAATATCGTCTTCATGTGCTCTGTACGCAATTCCGTGTTTTGATTCGTTGTAAATTTCTTTTTGCGGATGATCCGGTCCAAGATGGCATTTGCCGCAATTTTCCGGTCGGCGTGCTTGTTCTGCAGAAAATGCATGTCGCTGATGACAAGCTGTACAAGAGCCGACGCTTCCATCAGGATTGAAACGACCAATACCTGTATTCGGCCAAGTATCAGGTGTTGGGTTTCCGTCTTTACCAATTTTAACCGCTGAACCGTGGCACTGTTTGCAGCCATTAACAAGCAAAGCGGATTTACCGTAAAAATCAGTATTTCCCTCTACAATATCAGCAAGATAATTATCCAAAGAACCAAGTATCATACCTGCTCTTGCATGATGACTTTCGGAAAATTGAGCAACTTCGTTAGAATGGCATTGACCGCAATCTTTTGGTGAAACAATAACGCTAATTAAAAAACCGTTATGCTCCATTGCATCTGCATCACCTTTTTCCGCTTTATGGCATTCATAGCAGCCAACATGTGCTCTGTAATGTTTTGAAGTTCCCCACTCCTGATAAACCGCCTTTGTTTCATCTGCATGGCAATCAATACATTGCTGTGTTTCATCAGAAATTTTTGTCGGGATTGTTGCGTGTGATTGTGCTGCGGAATTTTGGTAAAATGAGAGAAACAAAATCCCAAATAAACTAAGAGTTGAAATAAGTTTTTTCATAAGCCCATCTCCATTTTGTTAAGATATAGTTTGAGTATAAAAAGAATATTTAATCCGATTAAAATTATTATTTATAACACTTAAAAGCAATAAAAAAATAGGTTCAGGAAAAGGAAAGCCGCCTTCGTAATTGAAGGCGGCTTATTTTAAAAAGAGAGAAAATTAAACCAAACCTTGGTCTAACATTGAATCGGCAACTTTGATAAATCCACCGATATTTGCACCGTTTACATAATTGCCCGGTGTGCCGTATTTGTCAGCATAAGTTACACAGGTACTATGAATACTCTTCATAATTCCATGAAGTTTTTTATCAACTTCTTCGCGTGTCCATCCGTAGCGCATACTGTTTTGAGACATTTCCAAACCTGAAACAGCAACACCGCCGGCATTAGCAGCTTTACCCGGACCATATAACAATTTATTATCCAAGAAAATATTTACACCTTCAATTGTTGTAGGCATATTAGCTCCTTCGGAAACGCTTATTACACCATTGTTAACAAGATTTTGAGCATCCTTGGCATTTACTTCATTTTGAGTTGCACTTGGGAAAGCACAATCAGCTTTGTGTGCCCATAATGGATTATAATCCAATGTGGAATCAACAGCAGTATAAACAGCACTCGAATATTTATCAGCATATTCCTTAATTCTTCCGCGTTTAACATTTTTAAGCTCCATTACAAAGGCTAATTTTTCAGCATCAATACCGGCTTCATCATAAATATAACCGGCTGAATCCGAAAGAGTAACAACTTTTCCGCCAAGCTGATTAATTTTTTCCGTTGTGTACTGCGCAACATTTCCACTGCCGGAAACGAGACAAGTTTTTCCTTCTAATGAATCGTCTTTTGTAGCGAGCATTTCAGCAGCAAAATAAACCGAACCGTAACCTGTTGCTTCCGGACGAATAAGTGAACCGCCCCAATTTAATCCTTTACCTGTAAGTACTCCGACAAATTCATTTCTTAATCTTTTGTACTGCCCGAACAGAAAACCTATTTCACGACCGCCGACACCAATATCACCGGCAGGTATATCTGTGTTTGCACCAATATGGCGTGACAATTCCGTCATAAAGCTCTGGCAGAAATGCATTACTTCGTTATCGCTTTTTCCTTTAGGATTGAAATCGGAACCGCCTTTTCCGCCGCCCATTGGAAGTGTGGTTAAACTATTTTTTAATACTTGTTCAAATGCTAAAAATTTTAAAATGCCGAGGTTTACTGAAGGATGAAAACGCAAGCCGCCTTTGTAAGGACCAATAGCACTGTTCATTTCAATTCTGAAACCACGGTTAATTTGTACTTCACCTTGATCATCAAGCCATGGAACTCTGAACATTAAAACTCTTTCCGGTTCAATCATTCGTTCCAACACTTTTGCTGAGCGATACTCAGGGTGTCTGTCTAAAACTAATGAAAGTGATTCTACTACTTCAAAAACTGCCTGATGGAATTCCGGTTGTGCCGGATTTTTTGCTTTTACAGCATCCATCAATGTTTTTACGTACTCTGACATAAGTACTCCACTGATTTAATTTGTGATAAGTTATTTAGTGTATTTTTCCGGTTAGAAATAACCTGCGAAGAATATTCGAAGTTGCTTAGTTTTTTAATACTTGATTTATAAATAGTATTAAAATCTTTTATATTTAAATAATAATTTTGTTTATTATTTATATTATAGTCCAAACTATTTCCTTCTATCGTAAAGCTATAAAAAGACATAAATCTAATTTTTATATGATTTAACTTAATTGGATATTTTTAGTTAGGCAAGCGAAAAATTTAAAAATAAT
>CAZXDS010000066.1:0-15690 GCA_964639525.1 uncultured Melioribacteraceae bacterium
TTTATTATGCCTAAATCAGCAGTTATTCAAGCAAGAATTGACCCAAGTGTCAAAACTAAAGCACAAAAAATATTAAGTAAATTAAATATCAGTATGTCCGAAGCAATTAGTTTGTTTCTAACTCAAGTATCGTTGAATAAAGGAATACCTTTTGAAATAAAAATTCCTAATAAATTAACAAGAGACACTCTTTTGAAATCTGAAAGAGGCGAAGAACTCCACGAAGTTTCAGATACAAACCAGTTGCTAAAGGAACTTAATAATTGAAACTAATTTACACAACTCAATTTAGAAAAGATTTCAAGAAAATAAAAAAGCAACAAAAGAAATTATCAAAATTAACTGATGTTATTGAAAAATTATTGAGCCATCAAAAATTAGAGCAAAAATACAAAGACCATCCATTAGGTGGAAAACTTAACAATCATCGTGATTGCCACATTGAACCAGACTGGATATTAATCTATCGAGTTACTGACGACTTATTAATTTTAGAAAGAACAGGTTCACATTCCGATTTATTTTAAAATTTTTCAGACACATAACTTGTTTTTAGACGGAATCCATATGTATGTTTTGGATTTTTTCCCGGTCTTTTCCCGAGTAATTACACTAATAGTTTATGGCAACAAAATATTGACACAATACAACTATAAGCGAGTAAGTATTTTTAATTCAACTCCGCTAAATTCAGGTTCGTAACGGCAAACACCGCCGACACATATATTGCCGGACTGACGTGAGCCGACCAATAAAGACAAATCGCTGTGCATTCCTATTTTATAGCCGAAACGAACAAATCCCCAAAATTTACGCAAGGTTTTGTCTTTTTCCAGTTGACTGGTTTTCATTTCCGATGCTATTGCCAAAGACAGTTTTGGGGAACGAAGATATTCTACAACTACAAAATCAGTGTAATAATTTTCTCCATTAAAAGTATTTTCTGTGTTTTGATGTTCAATTGTTAGTTTAAGTGTGTTTATTTTACCGAAATAATATCTGCCTTCAAAAACCGGTGTTAAATTTTTCGTGTTAGATGATAATTCTTCATTATATCCTAACCCCAATAATGTGAAAAATTTATCATTCCACGTTCTTTCCCATTCTGTAAATATTTCCTTAAACTGTGTTTGCGTCTCTGTATTTGAAGTTACATAATAAGAAGATTCGTCAAGTGTTTTTGTTATTCCGAAACTCATTTGAAAAAAATCTTTTTCAGAAAAGTTATAATTGGCTGAGAATTGGTATCCTTGTTCATTATTCGCATCCAAAGGTGATGGATGGCGGTTCAGCAAAGTAAAACTATAATCCTGCCGCAGTGATGGCGGGGCATTATAAACCACCGTTCCGTCTGACGAAATGAACGCATAATTATCATAATATTTATATTCACCTGAAAGAGAAAGATTACCATAGTAAAAATTTAAGTTGCCGTAAATTGCTCTGCCAACAAATTCCGTAGAACCGATACTTTTTCTTAAGTCATTATTCTTTTTTACACCGTATTCTAAATATGCGTCAAAATTTTTATAACTCGGCTGCAGCCTTAGAGACACAACACTCGTTTTTGCAATGTTGTCGTTATTCGGAATATTAAGAGCAAATGTTCCTCCCGCCGTTAAATATGAATTGAATTTATATTGTGCATCAATAGCGTGCAGAATGTCTTTTCTTTCATTTTTTGAATTTGCTCCCATTCCACTAAGTGCAATTAATTTCAAATTATGATAGCGGGTTTTAATTTTTATACCGAACAAATTATTATCAACTCTTATATTTCTATCTTCATAACTTTTTAAAATAACGCCTCTTCCGAATAATTGATAAAAATTACCGGCGGTTATTTCCATTGACTCGCGTAATCCACCGGTTTTAAAACCAATATACTTGAACGCAATTTCTCCGAACTTTTCTTTGCCACGACTAATTGACGGATCAGGGTCATTCGGCTGAAAAGTTTCAAACCGCAATCCGGAAAAAAATGCACCGTTTCTATAATCAAGCTGAAACCAATCTTCCAAAATTTCAAGATTTCGTTTTTGATCGTGCGAATATTCCAATTGGTTCGATAGCCTTAATCCGCGGGGCATTTTTGTTTTTCCGAAAATCCCCTGCGAATAAACTGCCGAACTTGAAAAAATAAAAATTACAATTACAAAAAGAGAAAATACTTTTTTCATTTTTAATCCGAATTACTTAAGCAACTTTTCAAAAATTTTTATTAATTTCAGTTCATCTCCTCTTTTATAACCGAGATTTGAATACACTATTTCGCCTTCGGTATTTACTAAAACTGAAAAGGGAACCGCCTGAGCATAATAATCTCTTGCAATATCACCGTTTGTATCGAGCAAAACTGTGAAAGAATAATGTTTCGATTTAATGTAAGGCTTAACTTTTGAAACACTTTTTTCGGCATCTACCGAAATAGCAAGAAACTGAATTCCTTTAGGATGAAACTCCTGATAAAGCTTTTGAATTTCGTCCATTTCCTGTCTGCATGGTTTACACCAAGTTGCCCAAAAATTAATAAATACCGGACCTTTTTGTAATACATCACTCAATTGAACGGATTCGCCATTAATATTTTCCAATATAAAATCCGAAGCCGAACTTTGTGCATACATAAAATTAGACAGAAACAATAAAATTATTACAGTTGTTTTCATCCGGCTATTTCTCCAAAATAATTTTACGCACGTCATGAAATTCATTAATTGTGTAACCAACAAAATAAACCCCTGTTGAAAAATTGTTCATTTCAATATTTAACTGATATTTTCCGCTTTGCTTATATTGATTAACCAACCGCCCAACTATCTGCCCCAAAGAATTATACAAATTAATCTTTACGGTTCCTGCTTTATAAACCGAATAATTAATCTTGGTTGATGGATTAAATGGATTTGGATAATTATACCCCAAAGAATAATTTTCAATTAAATTACCATTTTCTGTAATTCCAGTAACATCGGCATTAGCCGTTAATTCAAAAGAGTGTGATTCACTCGGCTGCATTGCATTTTTTACAAGCAAATTTACGTGTGCCGTCCCCTGATTTACCAAAGGAAAAATATGTACTGTAAATTCACGCATCTCCCCCGCACTTAGCGGAGAAGACCCGAAATCTCTTGTTGTTGAGATGCTGTCAACAAAGGGAGCAAAGCAAAGCGAAAAACATAATGAAGACGACCAGCTTTCCGGCAGCTCATTCAAGGTTCTAACAATATCAATTGTTTGATTTGCGGTTGAAAGGTTTGTTACCGAAAACACAAAGACTATTTCAGAATTTAGCGTATCGCTTTTGCTCACATCATCAACCGAAACCGAAAATGTTTGGGCTTGGATAACAGCAGTCAGAAACAAAAGCATTAAAATCGTTTTCATATTTTCACCTATTTTATCAGCATTAATTTTTTGACGGAAGAAAATTTATTCGTTTCCATTTTATAAAAATACATACCCGAACTTAATTTTTCGGCATTAAAGACAACCGAATGATGCCCGACTTTAAATGTTTTATTAACTATCGAATCAACAAGTCTGCCGAGAGAATCATAAACTTTAATGCTTACATTCATTCCGACCGGCAGATCAAATGCAATAGTTGTTTCCGGATTAAATGGATTCGGATAGTTTTGATACAGCTGATATTTTTGAGGCAAAGCTCCGGCTAATCCTTCATCTTTAACATCTGTAATATCTCCGAACCACGTAAGTATTCTTTCCAATAATAATGATCGCATATCATTTTGTGAAATTTGCTCAAGTCCGATTCCAAGATAAACGGTTTTGTAAACACCTGCATTGTGTGCAATTGCACCGTATTTTGAAGATCCTGTATATTTCAGAAAGTTTACGGAATGCCCCGAAAGACTTTTAATCGATTCAGGATAGCGGCTGTAAATATTTGAGATTGAAAATTGAATTCCGTCTGAAATAGGATCACCGGTGATTCCCTCCATACTAAAAATATTTGAATTATCGGCAACATAATCCGCATCAAGAATATTATGATAAAAATCCTTTATCTTTTTGGCATTATTGTCTCCTTCAAAAATATCCCACCCAATATCCTGTCCGGCAATAAATAAATTTCCACCATCATTCAAAATGTTTACGATGAAATCAATATCCGAGCCGGTTACTGATGGAAAACCCCAGCCAGTACTCCAAATTAAAGTTGAAAAATCACTTGAATTATTACCTAATAACGTAGTAATAAATGCCTGTGGAATTGTGGTATATTTTAATTGAAGCTGATCTAAAATATCTTGATATTTTGTTTCGTATGAAGCTCCACCGTCATCATCAACTAATAAGATGTTGCCGCTGGGGATTAAACCGAAAAAACTCACGCTGAAACCATAACCGTAAGCATCATCGGAATTAGCAGCTTTTAATCTAATATCACAAGATCCGCCGTTATTTCCTGTAACTATTTCTAATTCAAATGTAAGCGAATCGTTTGGAGCAATTGCAGTATTTATGGAATCAGCAGCAATTCCATTATTTAAAAGTTGGATTGTCCAATCATCAGGTTTTTCCAATTTATCAAAACTAAGGTGAATATTTAACGTATCCACATTATCATTAACAATTGAATAGAGATAAGAATACGTGCTGTTCAATTCCAAAAATGAGGCGGCTGGGGAATTGGAATTGATAATAAAAGTCGGCAAGTTTATTCCTGATTGTAAAATATTTTTATTTGTGTCATTTTGCAGCCAAGCAACAACAGCAAGGTCTGAAGCATTCCATTGCGAATTTAATTCAGCACTAAAATTAAAAACCAAGCTGTCTCCAGCGGTCATATTATTAATATCTGTTCCTGCTGTGGATGTTAAAAATTTTCTCATCACATCATTAAAAACTTTTTCGCCGTTAGAACCCGGAGGCGAAGCGTATTCAATTTTTCGCTCAATTACCGAGACACGCATTTTCACATTGCTTGTGGTCATATCACCCACGGCATAAATTTTTACTACCGCGAAAATAGAATCGGCAGTAATTGATTTACCAACAACTATTTTAACCGGCGAACTTAGTGCAAGTCTTTCTTTCATCTGCTGATACATTGCAGCAGGGCTGGAAGGCTCACCATGATTAGTTCCATCCATCATATAATTCGGCACACCAGTAATTCCATAATAATTAATTCTATCTCTGTTTTCTCCTGTGTTAAGCGAGTACATAGGATCATTTCCTGGCCACCAGGCATGGTAGCGGACTGAAATAACGCCGCCGAAATAGTGTGAAAAAAAATCTTGAAGTTTTGGATTATTTGCAGCACACGGACCGCAAGATGCATTTGTTGCTTCTTCCATTAAAACAATTTTACGAACCTGAGCATTATTGTTGTTGAATACAAAAAATAAAGCGATTATAAAAAGTAACATTGTCCTTTTCATAAATGAACCCTCCGTTTTTAATTTACTGAATTTGCTTGATATACCTCTTTGCTTTCTTTGTTTTGAATAAAAACAACAGTCGTGATATTGGTTAAATTCCAATTGGATTTTAATTCCGTGCTGTAACTGTATTCAAATTTATCATTGGACGAAATATTCCCAAGCTGGAATCCATTTGGATTAGGAAGCATTTCTCTCATCACATCATAAAATTCTGTTTCGCCATTTGAACCCGGTGGTGTTGAAAATGAGATGACTTTTTCAGTTACTACTGCGTACAAGTATATTTTTGTTAAGTCCAGATTTGAAATGTTTATTGTTTCTAACTTTACTTTTATAAAATAATTATTGCTCCCAATCGAATCGGATACGGTTATATTAAATTTCGGTGTTTCGCTCAATCTATTATCAATATCATTTTTAATTTCTAACGAGTCAGTTGCAATAGGTTTATTGATTCCATCTATCCATATCGTTGGAGTTGAAAAAATCGAATAATTCATAATTCTTGTATTGCAGGCATTGGGATTAGACAAATAAAACGGATCGTTTGGCGACGGGAAATTCGTAGGATATTTTATCTTCACTAATTTAGTTTCTGAGTACTGCGAAGATATTTTCTCTAAAATTATGTTTGACGCAACGCAGGGGATACAGCTCACATTACTAAAATCCTCAATCAAAACAGTTTTCTGAATTGATGCAAGCGTCATTACAATATTTCTATTGATTGTTTGATTTTTCAAAATGCTAATACTAATTGGAGAAGAAAAATAATTATCTTTCATAAGTTCCAATTCATGTTCGCCAACTGTAACTGTAATTGTATCCGGAGTAAATTTGCCGGTTGAATTTCCATCCAAAATAATTACAGCGCTATCAACATTAGCTGTAACATAAATTTTTCCGGTTGGTTGAATAATTGCAGGTTCAGTTGGTGGATTTAATTTGCATGAAAATAAACTTACTGCAAGTATTAGTAATAAAAGAGTGTGTCGTCTTGTCATTTAAATGTGTTTTTTTTATAGTTAAAATTAAACCATAATAAAGATATATACAATTAACTTTTTCAGCGATTCAGAGTCAAATAACGCAGCTTTCAATATTAAATTTTTATTGTAGAACAAACCTTCCGGTTTGTTCATTGTTAAATGTAGAAAAAACTTTGAAAAACAGCAGTAAAGTTTCTTTTAAAAAACAAACCGACTGGAAAGTCGGTTTTACAATTTTCATGCTGAAAAAATTAACCGGAAAAATCAGTCTTAAGCCGGATTCGGCTATTGCCGTAATATTTTTATTTAATGTTGTAAATAGTTGCTGCTGTTAGTTTTAATTTCGACTCTGAATTGCTGAACTTTTTTTAAAAAGAAGTTTTTGTACGTGCTTTTGAATAAATTTATTTTTAAAAATTATTAGAGATTATAAGAAACAGGAAATTTATGAGACATTTTTTAAAATCAATTTTATTGCTGACACTTGTTTTATTTCATTCAAATACATTTGCTCAAAAAGTAAATATTAAAATTGTTGAAACTACTGATGTTCACGGTGCAATTTATCCTTACAATTTTCAAACAGGTAAAAAATCTGCGGGCTCTCTTTCGCAAGTTTCAACTTATTTAAATGATGAAAGAAGCAATAAAAATCAGTCCGTTCTTTTATTGGATAACGGTGATATTCTGCAAGGAACTCCTGCCGTTTATTATTACAATTTTGAAAACCCGAATGAAAAACATTTGTATGCGCGGGTAATGAATTACTTAAAATATGATGCCGGCTCTGTGGGAAATCACGATATTGAAACAGGACACAATGTTTATGATAAATTCAGAAAAGAATTAGACTTTAATTGGCTGGCGGCAAATGCAATTGATGTAAGAACAAACAAACCTTATTTTGAACCTTATTTTGTTAAAACAATTAAAGGAATAAAAATCGCCGTTCTCGGAATGATTACTCCGGCAATTCCCCAATGGCTGCCTCCCGATATTTTCAGAAACATTGAATTTGAAGATATGGTTGAAACCGCAAAAAAATGGGTGCCGATTATTCAGCAAAAAGAGAAGCCGGATATTTTAATCGGTCTATTTCATTCGGGAGTTGAATATTCCTACGGAGGAAATACTGCCGATACTTACCGAAACGAAAATGCTTCCCAAGTGGTTGCTGAACGCGTTCCCGGATTTGACGTTGTTTTTGTAGGACACGATCATCACGGATGGAACAAATGGGTTACAAACACAGCCGGTAAAAAAGTATTGATTCTTGGTGCTACAAGTTCTGCACGCAATGTTGCCGTTGCCGACTTTCAAATTGAAAAAGGAAATCCGAACCCCAAAATACTTTCCGGTAAAATTATTTCGATGAAAAACTATCAGTCTGATAAAAAATTTCTTACTACTTTTCACAAAGAATTTGAAGAAGTTAAAAACTATGTTTCTCAATTGCTTGGTGTATTTACTGCTTCAATTTCAACCGGTGGTGCTTTGTTCGGCAACTCTGCATTCACTGATTTAATAAATACTGCTCAATTGGAAATTGCAGGCACCGATATTTCTTTTACCGCACCTCTTGCATTTACAACAACAATTGATAGTGGTGAAATTTACGTGGGTGATATGTTTGCCCTTTATCGCTACGAAAATCTTCTTTACACTATGAAAATGACCGGACAAGAAGTAAAAGACTATTTAGAATATACTGCAGGATTGTGGTTCAACCAAATGAAAACCAAAAGTGATCATTTACTAAGGTTTAAAATCGATAAAAACGGAAAAACAATATATTCCCAAAGAACAAAGCATCCGGAATTATTTGACAGATATTATAATTTTGATGCAGCCGCAGGAATTAAATATACAGTCGATATTTCCAAGCCAATCGGCAGACGGATAACTATAAAATCAATGGAAGACGGGTCTGCTTTCGATTACAAAAAAGTGTATAAAGTAGCGGTGAATTCTTACCGTGGAAACGGTGGAGGAGGACATCTTGTAAAAGGTGCAAAAATTCCAGAAGCTGAATTACGAAACAGGATTATCCATTCAACAGAAAAAGATTTGCGTTTTTTAATGATGAAATGGATTAAGGAAAAAGGAACCGTTTCTCCGAAAATGATCGGAAACTGGGAAGTAATTCCCGCAGATTTATGGCAAGCGGGAAAAGACAGAGATTATAAAATTATGATAAAAAAATAAATAGTGAGAACGCCGATAGCTCTAAAGGCTATTTACGTTCTCCCCATATTTTGTTACGTATTAGATAGAGATTCTACAAAATAAAAATTTCTCAAGTATGGATATTTCACACAGTCTCTTTAGTGGGTGTGGATTGCTTCATAAAAACATATTGCTTTAACCGCATTAGCAGATGGATTATTGCTAAAGTCCAAGTATATCCGGTAATTAAATACTCTCGCTGCTGTTTCTAATATCTCATATAAGCATCTGCCGAATTTATTAATTTCGCCATTTCTTTAAGTGTGAGCGGAATTGCGTATTCAGGCATTTTTGTTGTGCCTTTTATTGTTTTTTCCACACTCGTCAAAACATTCCAAGTTCCGTTGACGTAAATTTTCGCACCCATATTTTTCATATATACAAGAAAATCGCCGAAGGTTTTTAATTTTTTCAATCCGTTATCTTTGAATTGCTCTTCAATTAAATCCTTCAAATCTGCAGGAATTGTATAACGGTCAAAATCATTTTTGTTATCCTTTTCAAAGAGTTTCAAATTCCACGCAGCATCGGCATCAAAAAGCATTACCACTTTATTACCGAGCATTATATTTGCGAATGCCATATCGAAAGCCACGCATGGCGGACCGTCATCCTTTTTAATATTTGCAACAAAATGAACCAAAACGGTTTTCTTTTTCGGGGCAGCATTTAACATTCCGTTAATAAAGAATGCGGAAAAAACAACAACTAAAATCATGTTTTTTAAATTGAAATTTTTCATTTATTTACCTTTAATTTTTTATAAATAATTGATCTAACTATAAATAATAGAAAACATTGCACAAAAAAAGCACAACTGCACACAAAATATTATCAATTAAACCGCACAGCACGAAAGTTTACCAACATCTTTGTTAAAACTAATTGCCGCAAGTTTAATTCCTTCCGAAAGCGTTAAGTAAGGATGAAGCATATTTTTTAATTCGGAAATTGTAACACCGTATTTCATTGCTACGGAAAGTTCCATCAACAATTCCGAACCTTCGGGTGCTAAAATTCTTGCCCCGATAAGTTTATCTGTGTTTTTATTACGCAGTAATTTTATGAAACCACGCATATCCTGTGCAGCAATTGCACGCGGAATATCTTTCAAATCAATTCGCGATGTTTCAAAATCAATTCCGTTTGCTTCTGCCTGTTTTTCATTCAATCCAACTCCCGCAACTTGCGGATCGGTAAACACAACCCACGGCAGCGGGTTGTAGTTTCTCGGTTTCTGTAAATTATCGACCGCATTTTCTGCGGCGAGTGCACCTTCATAAGCAGCAGTGTAAACAAACATGTTTTTACCAAGGACATCACCGGCTGCATAAATTCCGCTTGCTGATGTTTGTAATGATTCATCGGTTTTAATAAATCCATTGCCAAAAGTTTCTATTCCTATATTCTCCGGAACTAAATTCATAGTGTTTCCATGTCTTCCGGTTGCAACAAAAAGATGAGTTCCTTCAACAATTTTTTCAACTCCCGTTTCTATTAAACTAACCGAAATTTTTCCTTCTTTTTCCTTTATTGAATTAATTGATGTCCCCGTTAAGACTTCAATTCCTTCTTGTTTCAATAAATCAGTTAGATAATCTGATAAATCCGCATCTTCATCCGGCAGAATTTTCGCCGACCTTTGAATTACCGTAACCTTGCTTCCAAGCCGTGCAAACAGTTGTGCATTTTCCAAAGCAATAAATCTACCGCCGAGAATAATTAGATGTTCCGGCAATTCATTAATTTCGTAAAGTGTATCGTTTACGTAATAATTCACCGAATCAAGTCCCTGAATATTGGGAATGTAAGTAGCGGAGCCTGTTGCGATGAGAATATTTTCCCCTCGTATCATTTTACCGTTTACTTCTACGGAATTGTTATCGACTATTGTCCCGCGCCCTTCAATGATTGTAACATTTTCATCATCGGAAACCACATCAATATATTTTTTTGTCCGTAATTCTTTTACGATTTTTGTTTTTTGTTCAATTAAATTATTAAAATTTAAACTACCGCCGTTTGGTTTTACCGATTCAAAATTGGAATTATTCATATTGTGAAACTGTTCAGCTGCACGAATTAAAATTTTGGAAGGAACACAGCCTACGTTTACACAAGTGCCTCCAATCGGAAGACCATCATTAATAATTACCGCTTTTCTGCCGAGTTCGCTAGTTTTTATTGCTGCAGAAAATGCAGCAGAGCCTCCGCCTATAATTATCAAATCATAATTGTAGTTTCCTTGCGATAAATCATTTTTGCTATTTTCTATGTTTGTGTTCTCGAAATTGTTTTCAGTAATTTCATCAACAACTTTGTAATGTCCGGTAGAATTTATGATGGCGGTAATTTCGGATTTTGTAATTATCGAATTGTCGAATTGGAACTCACCGGCAGCATTTTTGTAACTTACCGATTTGCTTACTATTCCGTTTTTATTCTCAAACTTTTTTTCAATTCCTTTGGCACAACCATCGCATGTCATTCCCGTTATGCCGTATTTTATCGTTTCAATATTCATTGTTTTACTTCCTTTTGTTTTGCAGATATTTCATAATTTTTTACTTTGTATCCGGTTCGGTCGTTAACAGAATTTATAAGTTCTGAAATGTTTGCTTTCCTTTTGTCATATTCTACAATTGCAGTTCCTGTTTTATATGATGACGATGCAGACACAACGCCCTTTGTTGTTTTTAGCGAATAGTCAATTGTCTGCTCGCAACTTTTACACGTCATTCCTTCAATATATAAATTTGCTTTTACAATATTTTCTTTACTCGCATTTGCAATTGTCGTTACTTTCGGAAAAAGATTCTGAGAGTAGTACGGAAATGAAAGTAAAACTGCCGAGACAATTGTTATTGTCCAAAGGAATTTTTTGGAGTTTATGAACTTTGGCTTTTCATCGGACCCGCCTACCGAGCGAGCAGGTTCACAATCACATTCAACTTCCTTTTTCGGTTTGTATGCCTGATAAAATGCCGCCCCAAGCGAAATAACCGAAAGCCCGATTAAATAAGGACGAAGCGGTTCCAACCAACTGAATGCCGAAGCAATCCCGCCGATTCCTCCGATAATTGCAAGCACCGGTGCAATGCAGCAAAGAGATGCAGCGACAGCAGAAAATATTCCGGCATTCAAAAATTTATTCGATGATTTATTTTTCGTTTCCATTCTTTTTCATTTTCTTTTCAATTTTTTGTTTTACTTTGTAAGGAGATTTATTAAATCTACTTTCAATTTTTTCAATTGATATTTTGTTTTTGTCAAATTCCACAACCGCTGTACTGTTTTTAAGATTAACATTACTTTTCAACACGCCTTCGGTGTTGTTTAATGTTTTTGTTACAGTTGCGACACATCCGCTGCAAGTCATCCCTTTTACAGAAAAAGTAACTTGCGACTTTACAGTTTTTGCTTTATTATTTTTAGTTTGTGCGTTTATGTTTGAGAAAAAAAACATCCCCAAAGCCAAAATTATTATTGATATCTTTTTCATTATAATTTCTCCTATTTTATATTTATTTGAATATCGAATGTTGAACAATGATTTTTAATTTATTATTTTTATTTCCATCTTCGTTAACCGCGATACACTGCGTTTCGGTTTTTACACATCTTCAATAGCTTCAAGAATCGGGCACTCTTCTGTCGATACTTCTTCGCAAATACATTGTGCAACAAGTTTTTTAAGCACGCTTTTTATTTTTTGCAAATCTTTAATTTTCTGTTCAACGTCAATAATTTTATGCTCGGTAATGTGTTTAACATCTCCGCAAGTACTTTTAGTTTCTATTTTAATTTCTAAAAGTTCATGAATTTCTTTCAATGTAAAACCAAGTTCCTTTGTTCTCTTTATGAACAAAAGTCTTTTTAAATCATTTTCCGAATAAACTCTGTAACCGGAGTCTTTCCGTTTGGGTTTTGGCATTAACCTAATGGATTCGTAATATCGTACGGTTTCAAGATTAATTCCTGCTTCTTTGGCTAATTTACCTACTGTTAGCTCATTCATTTTATAATCCCTTAATTTCTTAAAAACAAATATAAGCACCGTAGCATACTACGGAGTCAAGTAAATTACAAAACTTATTTTATTTTAACAATCCGTAGTATAGTACAGTGTTCCGGATATTTGAATTATGCCGTTTTAAAAATTGAAAGAAAAATAAATAAAGCGGTAATTGATGAATGTCATCGCTATCCACAGAAGGCGGCTAACCTTTTTAGAGTTAACTCAATAACTTATTTTGTTTGAATGAAACTATAATGAAGTATTTTAAACTTAAATTAAGCAGAACGAAATAGTTGCTGAATGAATCAGCAGTATCTCAACAGGGAAGACTAATTTTTACGAAATTCAATTAAGGCATCTTCAATGGTTTTATAAATCTGAAATACTCTGTCTAAATTAGTTAAAGAAAGAATTCCGGCAGGGACGTCCTTATTATTGACTATAACCAAACTGCCTTTAAGAGATTTTACTTTTTTTAACGAAGCAACCATTGAGCCGAGAAAAGACGAATCCAAGAAATCACAATAACTTAGATCAACAATAAATTTCTTATCGCCTTCTTCAATTAATTTTATTAGATATTCTCTAAACTGAGGCGCACTATCCATTGTTGCCCTTGAAATATTAACCTTTACGCTAATAATATCATCAAATTTTTCGTGAGTGAATATTGCGGATGTTTTCAAAATTATATCCTATACTAAAATTACATAAATACCAACAGTAAATATAAATTAGTCTGTTTTAAAAAGACAGCTTATATTTGGAATTAAAATGAACAAACTCGTATAAATTTTACATTTTAATCTTAAGGTTATTTATTTAATGAAATACAAACACATAATTTGGGACTGGAACGGGACTCTTTTTGAAGACGTATTTTTATGCTGCGATATTATGAACCACATACTTGCAAAGAGAAAGCTTATGAAAATCACATTGGACGAGTATTTGAGTGCATTCACTTTTCCGGTGATTGATTATTACAAAAACGTTGGTCTTGATTTTGATAAATATCCGTTTGAGGAATTAAGTGTTGAGTTCATAACTGAATATGAAAAAAGAAAATTAGACTTCTCACTTTATGCCGGAGCAGCCCAAACGCTTGCCGAATTACAAAAACTGAATATAACACAATCTATTCTTTCGGCTTACTCACAAAGCTCGCTTGAAGCAACAGTTAAGCACTTTAAAATTCGTAAATATTTTGTAAAGCTAATTGGACTTAACAATATTTATGCTGCAAGTAAGATGGAAAACGGCAAGCATTGGATAAAAAGTCTGGGGCTTAATAGCAGCAAAGTTTTATTAATTGGAGATTCACTTCACGATAAAGAAGTTGCTGATGAAATAAATGTCGATTGCGTACTACTAACACACGGACATCAAAGCATTACTACGCTTCGGAAAAGCAATGCGAAGTTGTTGAATTCGTTTGCTGATTTGATGAGTTTTATCGGAAATGATTTTACAGAATAATAGATGGCTTTGAATACCTCAAAGTCTTTTAACAATTTTACTCTGTTTTCAATTTTCTATAAATTTTAGAATATAATTTTTGTACTGCTTCCGCAAATCTAGGTCCCGGACGAAAAAACAAATCCGGATTGACGGAGATAACATTGTTCTCTCTTATCGCATTTATATCTTTCCATTCAGGAAAAATAGAAAGTGCGTTACTTATAAAGTTTGTGTTTTGATTGGAAACTATAATATAATCCGGATTTTTTTTCAAAACTTCTTCCCTGTTTATAATAGGATAGTTGGAAATTGTATTGCTCAAAATGTTTTTTAATCCGCAAATAACCAAAAATTGATTAACAAATGTGTTTGGTCCTGCTGCCATAAGCGGGTTAACAGAAATTAAAAACATTGCCGTTTTCCGAGGAGATTTTCCAATTGCAGTTTGCACCGAATTAATCTTCTTGTCCCAACCCCCAATTTGTTTTAGAGCCGTATTTTCAACATTAAAAATTTTTGCAATGTCAAGAAAAGTTTTTTTTATTCCAAGATAATCACGTGGATTTGATACAAATATTTTATACCCAAGCTGCTGTAGTTTTTTATACTGCTGTTTGTTGTTCCCTTCAACTGTTAAAAATATAATATCAGGATCAAGTTGAACAATCTTTTCATAATTTACCGAAAGCATATCTCCAACTTTATCTACTTTTTTTGCTTCTTCAGGGTAATTACAGTATTTGGTATCCCCAATAATTTTATTGCCTTGCCCCAGCTTAAAAATTATTTCCGTTAAATTCGGAGCTAAAGAAATTACCTTCTGTGGAACATCAGATAACAAAAATTTATTATTTAAATCATCGTAGATAGCATTTTTATTTTGCTGTGGAAAAATTAGCGTGGTAAATAAAAAACTTATTACTACCGATATATAGATGATTTTAATAGACCTGTTTTCTTTCATTTGAGGTTATTTGTTTTTTGAAAAGAATTTATAGAAGAATCTTTACAAACGTGGAAGAACTTATATTGTACGCTCAAATACATTCTCAAAGCAATATTTAGGAATAGGTTTTCGCATATTATATCCGCCGTTTATTGGGTGATAATATGCAACGGAATCCTCATTACTGCTCCAGCATAAAAAAACCTCTTTGCCATCTATTATTGCAGGAAAATCAATTAAACAAACAGAAGTTTTAAAATCTCTGTAAATACAGCCGATTTCCGCAAGCTCATCTTTAAAATGTTTTATTTCTTCTGAGAATTTCTTAATCTCTTTGTTTCGTTCTGTTTCCTCGTTATTCCCACCAAGAGATGCAATAATTGTTTGGATTTGAAACTTATTGTAAAGTATATCCCGTGCGATTTGCCTCACAAGAGACAACGCCCTGTTAGCTTCTTCCGGCATAAAAAACTTAATCTGATTGTTGCCCATTATCACCAATTTAAATGAATTAGAAAAATTCTTTTAGATTGGTTTTGAAGTTAATGAAATTTTCTGTTTAATAAAATATTACTGCAATAATTCAGCGATTCAGAGTCAAAATTTCTGTAACACAGATTAATAATCTGTGTTACA
>CAZXDS010000067.1:0-15611 GCA_964639525.1 uncultured Melioribacteraceae bacterium
TCATCCTTGTACTGATAAAAGTAATATTTCAAACATTATATTTTACTAAAAATATGTAATCAAAAAAATTATTGGAATGACAATTCCAAGTATAGTTAAATATTTCCCTCTTCCTGTAATTCCCTTTTTCCCTTTTATCATGAATAAACCTGTAAAAGCAAGAAATATCAGCATAACAGCAAAAACATCTGCAACATATGTCCAAAGCAGTTTTGGAGCATTTAGATGCAGAAAATTTGCTTCTCGCAAAACAGATCTGCTTTTTACAGTCTCAATTGTAGCAAAACCATTTTCTAAATCCGCCGCAATTGATTTGCCTTCAAAAAAGATATCAACTTTTAATTGTCCAGATCTAAAGTAACTAATTACAGAATCATTTTCATTTAATGTACTTGTTACTAAAGCAACAAGTTGTGAAGTTGACATTAATGAATCTTGATTTACTTTAATGCTGACTTTATTTCTTTCGATAAGATAATTAGGGTTCCAATCACTTGCATGATTTACAGCAATGCCTGAAACAGCATAAACGATTGTAAGCCCGAATGCTATATATCCGAAATCTCTATGTATAATACGAATTACTTTACGCCATTTCATTATTATTACCCAATAAAAAAGCTGAAACAATAGAATAATGTTTATGTTTAAAAAATATTTTTTAAGCACAATTTTATTTTTGTAACAGCCTTATAATTTAAAACTTAACCACATTAATTTATAATAGCGCCAATCCCTTTTACCATAAATCGTTTAGTCGTTTTTTCTTTTTTACTCATTGCCGCTTTATCTTTGTCGCAATTTTCCTTTTTAACTTTACTATCATTGCATTCTTTTTTTGTACCGCCTTCACCAGCACATGCATCTTCCTTAACAACTACAGAAAATACTTTCCCTTCAACCAATGCAGTTTTCCCTTTTGCTTCCATAGGAAAAACAATTTCGCCGTCGTTTACTTTTACAATAATAGTCTGCTGCTCTTTATCGCTTGCAAGTTCAATCCAGCAACCTGCTTTTTCACACACATTAACAACAGTTCCTTTTATAAGAACATTTTGTCCTTCATATTTTTCAGGTGAGGCAAGTATTGTGGAGATATTAATTGCCTTTTTCAATGAAATATCTTTTCCGTATTTTTTACCGCCTTCAGCATAAATGAACGATACAAATAAACCAAAAGTTAATAATGCAACCAAAATCTTTCTCATTTTTTCTCCGCTTATTTAATAAATAATTATTTTAAAATATAATTATTTAACAAATAGCAATCAATATTATTATTTATATTTTTACAGATTTAACCGAAAATGCAGTAAAGGGAGAAAATGATATAGGAAATTGACTAACTCAAAATTAATGATAATTGAGATGCAAAAGTAATAATTGATGTTTCCGAACGAAGTCTATTCTCCGCCAATTTTAATTTGGTGGAATTCTCAAATTGGTCAAACTCTTTTTTCGTAAAACCGCCTTCAGGTCCAAAAACAAAATACGTATCTGTTGTTATGTTTTTCCAACGGCTTAATTTATTTTGACTGTTTTGATCGAAGATAACAATATTTTTGTCTTTTAACTCAGTTAGTTTTTCAATGAATACTAATTTTGGTTCAAAACTTCTCAGTGATTGCTTCATTGCTGCAACAGCAATCTTTTGCCATCTTTCCAATTTGGGATTTTTAGGAAAACTCCTTTCCGCTTTGTAAAAAATAATATTTGTAATTCCGAGTTCCACACTTTTTTCAACAGCAAATTCAAGTCTGTCAAAATTTTTTATTATTGGAATACAAACAAATATATTTTTAAACTTGTTTATGTATTTAATTTCTGTTTTAATATTTGTAGTAACATATTCTTTGCCAACTTTTGAAATTACTACTTTATAAATACTTCCTTTACCGTTTGTGATATAAATTTCATCGCCAATAGAATGCCTCATCACTTTGTTAATATGCCGGGCTTCTTCTTTAAGTATAATAATAGACTTATTATCATTACTAAAAGCTGTACTGTAATAAAGCTCAATATCAGAAAGAAAATTTTGTTCCAAAAAGAAACTCCCCTTTTCCAAATTCATTAAACGCATATTCAAATCTAAAAGCATTATAAGGTAAAAACAAAATTGTTAACCCAATTCCGTATCCCGAATCAAATTTACTTATCATAATCTTTTCACCATTATCATATGTTACTCCCGTATCTCCAAAAACAGACAACCGAATTGAAATTAGATATGATGTTAAACTTTGCGGCAATAACGGTAATTTTAGGTTTAGACCAAATTCTTTTACCAAGGGATAACTCAGTTCCAACGATCCTATTAGCGAGTTATTCCCTTCTCGTTCATCATTTTTATGTCCGCGAATAAATTCTCGAAATCCCAAATATGGATCATCATAAAAAGGTTTATTGTCCCCGAATATTTTTCTGTACGCGATTCGCCACTTTGTAGTTAAATTATCAATAAATATTTTTCTGTATTCCCTAAAATCAAGCCCTGTTACAAAATATGAAATATTCTGAGAACCAAATCCCTTGTGCGTAATAAATGCAGAAGCGAATAAGCCCTCTTCAGGAAACTGCTTCAAGTCTCTTGTATCATGCTTGAAAGATAATGTTAACGATGGAACTTTATCAAAATCACTTCCGCTTGCAGTGATTCCATTTTGTGCAATTGGAGATTTAACATAATCATATCCAAGCCGAAAAGAAATAATATTATACGGATTTAACCTGAAACCAAGACCTGCATAAACATTAAAGACTTTATAATCAAAATCTGCTCCTGCAATTGTTTCGGCAATTTGACTTTTATTGTTTAAAGTTTGTTTTGCAATGCCGGCAATAAAACTAATTTCTGTATTTGAAATTAGAACCGGATTGCTGTAGAAAAGTCCATAACTCGGATTATAACCGAGAGAAAAGAATGCTCTAATAGATTCATTTCGCCCTCTAAAATTTCTCCAATTTAATATAACCCCATATTTTGAGCGACTAATATCATTACTTTGAACATTGAAAAAAGGAATTGGGAAAATATACCACCCTTCTTTCACATTAATATTAAGCACATTTCTTCCATCCACATTTAATAAATTAAACCTTACTGAAAAAAAGAGGCGGAGACTCATAACACGAGCTCTATTATAGTCAAGAGATTTTTTGTTTACTGAATCTCCAACAGAAAAATTTAACTCTCTAAGTATTACAAATTCTTCAGTTACTTTAGCACCGGTTATTGTGATTGAATCTATCAGTACTTTTACATCATTTCCTAATGTAATTGGTTCTGATTTTTGCGCATAAATATTAACATCTAGAACTAAAACAATTGCTATTATAGACAATGCTGATTTAACAATCCGGATTAAATTTATATTATTTATATTTTGATTATTTATCATTTATCAATAGTTAATTTGAGAATAGCAATATTTACTAAAGTGTATCGAATAATTCTTATTGATAAATTCAACCGAAACAATTCCAATATTCAACTTTAATACAGTAATCCTGAACGCAGTGAATCCATTTTCTTAAAAAATTCATCATTACTAAGAGCTTTATTGTACAGTATCTTTATCTATAGTCAGTCAAATATCTCATTAAATATTTCATTAATTCTACTATCTGATTTTTCATCATTAATTTCCTTGTGTGGAATTTCAAGGTTTTCTAAAACAGTTCCAAATCTTTTGTAACCGTTTTTGTCTCGAAGTTCAATCCATTCAACATTTAATTTGTCTAATTGTGCTTTATTCTGGTCTGAAAGTTTATCGGCAACAAAAACGCTACTGTCTCGTGCAATAACGGCATCTGCACTCTCAGGATTACCTTTACCCATTAATTTAACTTCACATTTAAATTGTTCATTATCTTTTTTTAAGAAGAAATCAACTTCTCTATTAATTTCCCCTTTTTTAATTCTTTTTGCCCTTGGTTTGATGGAATAGTTTTCATTTGGAACACTATACAATTTACAAAGCGTTAACATTAAAGGTCCTTCTGTTTGTTTTCCTGCCGTGCTCCATAAACCTCCACGTAATGCTGCTCTTTTTACTGCCAGTGTATTAATCACAATTAAACTTTCGTTGATATCCAATTCTACACTTACTTTGTTAAATTTTATCTGCAATGAAAGATTTAAATCTTCCACTTTTGTTAAGTCCTCAATGGCTTGATACAAAGTATTATAGTGTTCGTATGATGCTTCAATTACTATTGCACGACTTCCGGTATTATACATATTTGTAATAGTTTTTCTATTAAGACCTGAATTTATTGCAATTTCATCGGTTGGAAGTTTCAGACTCAACATTTCTACTTTATACCAATCCGAATCAATATTTTTACTGTTTAATTTAGCTTCAGCAACTCTTTTGAAAAAATCAATTGCAAATTGAAGAAATTGGGCATTTATTAAAGTTACAATTTCAATTCTATAATCTTCGCCCTTAAGAAGTTTCTTAATTATACTTTTCGTTACTTGTTCCGTTAAGGTCATTTTACAATCCTTTTGAATTCATTTAATTCCAAAAATTTTGTTTTTCTTTCCTCAAAAAAATTAACATATTCTTTTTGCAAAAATGATTTCATATACTCAAAATATTTGGGCTCTTTTTCTGTTAAAAAGAAATATCTTTGTAATGATTTGGCAGTTCTTCCAAAAGTTCCGCTACCACCGAACGGATCAAAGACTAAATCACCTTGAAAAGAATAATATTCAACTACCCGTTTACATAATTCGACAGGGAATACTGCAGAGTGAACTTTATCAAATTTCGGATCGATTTTCCAAACATTTGATGTTTCATATCCATCTTTAACTTTACTTTCATTTACAGTGTTCAAATCGTATTGTCTAATATTCCAATCAATAAGTTTATCAGTTTGCTTTCGATAAACCATTAAATACTCAGTTCTTGCATTCGGTTTGTATGCTAAAGGCTTTCTATGTTGAAGAAAACCTGCATTTCTGTTTTTTACACTTGCTTCTGATTTTTCCCAAATTATATCATCAATAAATTCCCAGCCCATCTCTACTAAAAAATGATGTATATCAAAAGGTATGGGATATCGTTTAGAAGAATATTGTCGACTAACTCTGGGAATAATTACCGGTGAAGTATTTACAATTAAAAATCGCCCTTCTTTTGTTTTATCATAAGTTAATTTAAAAACCTCTTCCAAAAATTTTAAATACGCTTTATAACTCGGATAAATAGAATAATCTCTTGCATTATAATAAGGCGGTGATGTAAAAGTAAGATGAAAACTTTCATCAGGAATGACTGATAAAATATCTCTTACGTCCCCCAGTACTACTGTGTTTTTCAAATAATCATAAGATTGCGGATGTTTTAATTTATCTTTTGAATTATTTTTTAGGGCAAAATATTCTTTATTTATTACGGATTGAATCATTTCGTTTTCGTGTGTATTAAGTTCTTTGAGTTTACTGTCAATTTCAGTGTTCCCCTTGAAAACAAGTAAACCTCTCATTGCCTGGCTAACAATTTTGGGATCAAGATCATTTAGCATTTCAAATAGAACAGGCAAAGCTTTTTTACTCCTCATTCTTCCTATTGCTGAAACAGCTTCTCTTCTAACATCAGTAGATTCGTCATTCTTTGCAATGTGGAATAGTACGGAAATGTTTGCATCGTTTTTTACTTTACCAATAGTTTTTACAGCGTTTAATCTAATTTTCTTATTATCGCTTGTTAATAATTCGTGAACCCAACTATCATCGAAATCATTAGGGAGATAACCAAGATTTTCAAGAAGAAATAATATGCTTTTGTCATCCTTTTTAGATTTAACAAAGGCTTTTATATTTCCATTTCCATTTGCTTTTATTTCGGATATAAATTCCTTTGTTAACATTGTGTTCCTCTATTTCACAAAATAGGTTTTTTAATTTAAATATTTTTTGTCATTAAATTCAACCGAAACAATTCCAATATTCAACTTTAATACAGTAATCCTGAACGCAGTAAATTCCATTTTCTTCGGCAATATTTATTGCTTTACTATTTTTAATGCCTAATTGCAGCCATAAATATTTTGGTGCAATTTTAATAATGTCGGATATTAATTCAGGAACATCTTCCGATTTGCGAAATACATTAACAAGATCAACATCAAAAGGAATTTCCGTTAAACTTGAGTAAACTTCCATTCCTTCAATATCCGGAGTTGCCGGATTTACACCGACAACTCTGTAATTTTTAGATTGTAAAAAAGCCGCAATATCTCTGCTTGTCCTGTACGGATTGTGCGAAATGCCAACAACCGCAATTGTTTTAACTTCTTTTAATATTTTGCAAAAATCACTCATTATTTTAATTTTCTTTTTTTTCCGAATAACTGCTTATTGGCGGACAACTGCAAACGAGATTTCTATCACCAAGAGCATTATCTACTCGATTAATCGGCACCCAATACTTATTGGAACGCGTATATTCATTTGGAAAAGCTGCCTTCTCTCTTGAATACAGATGATTCCATTCGCCAATAATATCATCCGATGTATGCGGTGAATTTACAATCACATTATCATCCTTCGGATATTTTCCTTCTGCAATTTCATCAATCTCTTTACGGATATTTATCATTGCATCAATAAATTTATCAAGCTCGTCTTTGGATTCTGATTCAGTCGGTTCTATCATGAAAGTAGAATGTACCGGAAATGAAACCGTTGGTGCATGATAACCGTAATCCATCAAACGCTTGCCAAGATCACCTTCGGTAACTCCGGCAGTTTGCTTGAATTCGTGTAAATCGAAAATAAGTTCGTGTCCTACAAATCCGTTTGCACCTGTGTAAACAACTTTATAATACGGTTCTAATTTTGCTTTAATATAATTAGCATTCAAAATTGCCGTTTGAGTTGATTGCTTTAATCCGGCAGAACCAAGCATTTTTATATATGCATAAGAAATTGGAATGATACTCGCACTTCCAAACGGAGCAGCTGATACAGCCCCAAGGGATTTTTCATTTCCAATTTTAACAATCGAATGTTCCGGAAGAAAATCAGCAAGTTCTTCGATTACGCCAACCGGACCAACTCCCGGTCCGCCGCCTCCGTGAGGAATTGCAAAAGTTTTATGCAGATTCAAATGGCAAACGTCGGCACCAATTTCTTTGGGCGATGTTAAACCAACTTGTGCATTCATATTTGCACCGTCCATATAAACAAGACCGCCGTTTGCATGAATTATATTACACATTTCTTTAATGCCTTCTTCAAAAACTCCGTGAGTAGAAGGATAAGTTACCATTAACGCGGAAAGATTTTCCTTGTTCTCCTCTGCTTTGCTTTTTAAATCATGCAAATCAACATTACCGTTTTCGTCGCATTTAACAACAATCACTTTTCCGCCCGCCATTACTGCACTTGCCGGATTTGTTCCGTGTGCCGACGAAGGAATAAGCACAACGTTTCTGTCCTCTTGTCCATTAGCAATATGATATTGACGAATTGTCATAAGTCCGGTATATTCACCTTGGGCACCGGAATTCGGCTGCAATGTAAATTTTGAAAATCCGGTAATATTGCAAAGATAATTATTGAACTCATCAAACAACTGTGTGTAACCCTCGGTTTGTTCAGCAGGAGCAAAAGGATGAATGTCGGCAAATCCCGGGAAACCGATTCCATACATTTCTGTAGCCGCATTTAATTTCATTGTACAGGAACCGAGCGAAATCATAGAGTGAACGAGAGAAATATCTTTATTTTCCAATCTTTTTAAATATCGCATCATTTCGGTTTCCGTGTGATATTTGCTAAATACCGGATGCGTCATAAAATCGGTTTTACGAATAACTTCTTTTGGAATATCATACTCCGCATTTCTGACAAGTTCTACAAAATCAGAATGAGAAAAGTTCTTAGCCGCTGCATCAGCAAATAAATCAAGAAGTTGTTCAACATCCTTTAGAGTCGTAACCTCATCAACTGAAATACCAACACCACTTCCATTTTTATAATATCTTAAATTTATTCCCTTTGCTTGAATATTACTGTGTAAGAGTTCTTTTTCGTCAGGAGCATAAATATTTATTTTTAAAGTATCAAAGAATAATTTGTTTTCTTGTTGGTAACCTAATTTCTTCAATCCGTCATTTAATAAATGTGCTAAATCATAAGTTCGCTTTGCAATTGCTCTAATTCCTTTTGGTCCGTGATAAACAGCATACATACCGGCTAATACGGCAAGTAGAACTTGTGCCGTACAAATATTACTCGTAGCTTTTTCACGCTTAATATGCTGTTCTCTCATTTGAAGTGCCATACGCAACGCGGGTTTTCCGTGGGAATCTTGAGAAACGCCGATGATTCTTCCGGGCATTTTTCTTTTGTATTCTTCGCGAGTAACAAAATATCCTGCGTGCGGTCCGCCGAAGCCCATCGGCAAACCAAAACGCTGAACACTTCCAAGCACAACATCTGCACCAAATTCTCCCGGAGGCGCAATAAGAACAAGACTCAGCAAATCAGCGGCAACGGCAATAAATATTCCCTTTTGTTTTGCTTCTTCAAAAAGTGCGCTGTAATTAATTATTTGCCCTGTACCTGTGGGATATTGAACCAAAAAACCGAAAACATCATCACTAACTTCAAGAGAAATATTTTCAACAACTTCAACTTTAATTCCGCGTGGATTTGCACGTGTTTTAATTACATCAATAGTTTGCGGAAAAGTATCGGCAGCAACAAGAAATTTATCGGCATTTTTTTTATCTCCTTTTCTCATCGCATAAAACATCAGCATTGCCTCAGCGGCGGCTGTTGCTTCGTCAAGTAATGAAGAATTGGCTAACGGCAAACCCGTTAAATCCTGAAGCATAGTTTGGTAATTCAACAAAGCTTCCAACCTTCCCTGCGATATTTCAGCTTGATACGGTGTATAGGAAGTGTACCATCCCGGATTTTCCAAAACATTTCTTTTTATTACGGCAGGCATTATACTTCCGTAATAGCCCATTCCAATAAACGATTTCCCAATTATATTTTTTTCTGATAATTTTTTTAGATAAGCGAGAGTATCTTTTTCAGAAACAGCTTCACCAATACTTAATTCTTGTTGTAATCTTATTTTTTGCGGAAGAGTTTTTTCAATTAATTCTTCAATTGAATCGACTCCTACTGCCTTTAACATTTCAGCTCGTTCTTCTTCTGAAATACCGATATGCCTGTTTACAAATTTGTCGTAATGCTCAAATTTTCCCATTTTTATTAACTCAAATTAATTTAACATTTTCAATAAAATATAAGTTTGAAATATAATGAATTGAGAGAAATACTTTGGAGATTTTATGATTTAGACTAAATAATTTTTGGAATAGCTCGAACTAATTGTAACAATGAAAACGTAATTGTCAAATGAGACTAATGCCACTATTATTCTTGTTTTCTAGAAATTAATGAGTCCATTCTAAAAAGTAATATTTTACTAACCCACGACTTCAGTCGTGGGGAAACAGACTAAAAACGAACTTCCCCAAACGGACTTTAGTCCGTTTGGGGCTTTTTAGAGTGGACTCATTAATAATTTCTAACTTATGTTAGTACAAGCTAATAGCATTTCAGAGTCCATAATTTTACTTGTTTTCAAAGAATAGATGCTGAAATAAATTCAGCATAACCGTATATTTTGGGTTATTCAAAGCCTTCTGATAATCAATAATTTTAACATGTATGTGTATATTTTTCAATCCATCTGAAATAACTAAAACTCCATCTTCCTCATTCCGATATGGCAGATTGCAAAGTCATATTTCACAGGATCTTTTTCATCGTAGTTTTTTAATTTATTTGTGATTTCTTCTGCCATTTTCCAAGTAGGATTTTTCAGTGCGGTTAATTTTAAGTGTTTACTGATTTTTGCAATGTGTGTGTCAACGGGAATTATTAATTGAGATGTTTTAATTTCATTCCATATCCCGAAATCCAATTCATCCTTCCTAACCATCCATCGCAAAAATAAATTCATCCGTTTGCAGGTACTTCCCTTTGAAGGAAGAGGGAACATAAATTTTATTCCTGTGGTCAATTCTTTTTGTTCAGCGGCAATTTTTAATAATGCAGTTGCAAACGAGGCTAAAGGATTTTTAATATTTGAATCGGCTTCAGAATAATTTTTGAGAAACATATTTTTCAGTGTTCCGTATTGTGAATAAACTTTATTCAGAACATAAAATAATATTACAATATCTTCGGAAGTATAAAAGCGGTATTTCAAATCGGCAAATAATTTTGCCCCTTCATTAATTGAATAATTATTAATAAACTTCTGTGGTTCGTCATTCATTAAATTGTGAATTAGATTTAGAACTTTCATTATCTGCTTAATATTTCCATAAGCAAAAGTTGAAGAAATAAAAGCTGATATTTCTATATCGGCAGCGTTTGAATATCTCAATGGAAATTCAAGCGGATCGGGTGATATTTTTGTCCTGTCAAAATACTTGTAGTGATATTCTAATTTTTGCTTTAAATTTTTCCGCACTTTATCTTTTCTTACGTTTGTACTAAAAATAATTATAAAATATCATCAAGAAAATCACATAATCTTTTCACTAAAAGAGATTCCGCGTAAAAACATCACGGAATGACGGGTGCTTAAGTTGAGCCAACTAAACGTGCTGTATCTTGAACCTTTAAATCTACAACTTTTTAACAAGACCGGAATGTTTCCTATCGATTTTAAAATCGAATTGATAAAAATATTCCGGACGAAAAAATCCGGTAACAACATTTTCAATATTTCTAACTTTCAGTCTTTCAAAGAATTCATTCATTAGTTTTTCTCCAACGCCGGATCTTCGATAGCGATTGGCTACAACAATTTTATCCATATAAACAGTTTCATTATCTAATGACAAATAAAATAGCCCTCCAATTACAAATCCTCTATCAGAAAGTGCGACAATAAACTGGTGCTCATTTGTAAAATTAACAAGTAAATTTGCTTCGATGAAAAGTTTGTGGAGTTTAGAAATTTCTTTTGGTGAAATCGGTTTACGGACAACAAATGGATTTCCATCATAATCATCAAATTGAACTACCAAATTAGAATCGAGAATTCCTTCGGTTTTCAATTTTAATATTTCGGCTTCATCAGAAGGACGAATGTGAGGATAACTTAATCGCGTAAGGAAAAAGTCCTCTTTTTCGTTAAGTTTAATTTCCGATTTAACAGAAGAGAATCTCAAGAGTGCCTCTTCAATACTCAATGTTCCTAAACGCTGTTCAGTTATTATGCCTCGCAAGTATTTTTTAAGTTCATCATTTGATTGCAGAAAAACTGTTTCAAGAAAAAACCTTGTTCTAGTTTCAGGATGCGAATCTGCTAATTTTGCCAACTGATAAGTATCAAAAAATTCTTTTAGTGACTCGGCTTGTGCAGCAAATGAAGCTTCACTATTCAATTTATGCCAGCGGTGGAACCTGTTGATTGCAAAATATAACTGTTTTGGAATAAACCCATTAATTTCCACATTATTTAAAAATTTGTCTATTTCAATTTTTGCTTTTGTGTTGAATTCAGATTCGTCCTTGCTCAACTCAGCAACAAATTCTTTAATAATTTTTATTCCTTCATTTTCCCCAAAAGAATTAATTACTCCTCCGGCAATATATTTCCAAATTTTTCCCCATTTAAGAAATGGGTATTGTTTCTCAGTTGCATCAATCATTTCAAAATAAAATTTCTCAAACATGTTCTTAATACTCGAAAACTTTTGACGTGACGAAATTGAAATAATTCGTGAACCTGTTTGATAGTCATGGCTGGGAACAACAAAATTATCTGCCGAAACATTTCCGAGAATTAACTTTTGATGAGTAAGCCTCCAAAATCCAAAATATAATTCCGAAATATTCCAAACAAAAAATGGCCATTGGTAATAGAGCCTTTCATTATCACCGATATTCTTTTTGCGTGCTTTTCTGTTGATAAATTTCCCTACCGGAAAACCCTGAATATATTTATTTGTCCAAACTTCAGTTTCTCTCCAAAGTCCACCGAACTCGCCAAACAGTTCCTGCCCAAAGTATTTTGAATGTGTAAGAACCAACCAACTGACCTCTGCAATAATATTTTCTTTAGTATTGTCTTTATTTATATTTAAAACAATATCAAAAGAACCGAATAAATCGGTCTGAACCGACATTTTAAAAACCTTTTTGTGGTCATCTTCACGGAGATAACTAATCCAAATTCCGCCGGGTAAAATATTATCAAGCCGAATCATCTTACCGCCTGAAAAAAGAAATATCGCCTCTCTTAACAATGACGTGTTTGTAATCGCGTCGGTCAACTTCTTTTTGTCATCGGGACTTAAGTCTTCTTCAATAATAATAACGTCCTTCCAAGTGTATTCCTCACCGGTATCTTCGTCAACAGCAATTTTTTGATTAATACCGAGAAATTTTCTAAATCCGCTGCGTAATCTATCTCGTTCAAACAGCGCAATTTTAGAAAGTTCACTGCTTGTTTTATTCAATTGGTAATTCACAAGAACTTGTCTTATCCTTTTATAAAGAGTGGGGTGAGAAATTCCGTAAGAACTTAACAAGGCGAATAAAGCTTTTAATTTTGTATCTATTTTATCTGTACTATTTAATCTTGAAGTATAATTTTCAATAATATTTTCAATTGCATTCAGAATATTTATCCGCCCTTTCAATTCGGTAATTGCATTAACAATCTCGTCATCAAGTAAATTCGGAATCTCATTAAGATAAAGATTCAGATAATGCTCAATATTTTTCGTACTAATGTTCTTTATCAAAACAACGAACATTTTTTTCCTTAAATAAACAAAATCTGTTAGTTTCGGAAAATAGAATGCGGTTAGTGCAAATTTATAAACTGCTGAAGTTGTATCGCTAATAATAATATTGAGATAAGACAAAGCAAGTTCCGCCGCATCTTTATCATGAGAAAGAAATAAAAGCAGCGCTTTGTGAAGCCCAATAAATGATTTTTCACCGGAAGACATTATTTTTTTTACTTGTTCAATTTCTAACGGATATTCAACATCCACTTTTTCAACAAATTTTATTATCTCACCGTGATTTCTGTTTCTGCTCCACTGAATAATATCTTCGCCGGTAAATTGAACAAGATTGCGGTTACCGAGCCAATAATTCGGATTTGTCAGAAGAATTTGAAAATCTATATAATCGGAATTTATTTTGTACTTATAATCTCCGATTCTAAATATTTTTTGAGTTGAATCAATTTCCGTAATGTAAATATTTGATTCTAACTTAGGAATTGAAATTCCGTTATCGACTACTGTAATATCTGAAATCAAACAGCTCTTTTCTCTTAAAAACCAATTCGGAATGCGAACTTCTATTTTCCCGACTTTTAACGGAGTGTAATTTTTTTTATACATTACATCAATTTCCGACTTAAAATTGATTTCAATAACACGTCTTTTAAATGTTCCCTTCGGCGTAAGTTCTCCTGCTTCCGCTGAAAAAGGTCTGTCAATTATTCTAAAATCAATAATTCTTTCAAAAGGTGCCAAAAATCTGTTTACAGTAACAACAACGGAAGCAAAATATTCCTTCAGTTTTTCTTCACCGAGATGTGCGGTTATGAAATTTTCATTTAATTTATCCGGAAAAATCAACACGGTGTTAAACGGTTTGTGATCGCCTACAAGAAAAACCTGCTTTACAAATTCAAAATCACGGAAAAGATTTTCAATTTTTTGCGGAGCTACGGTTTCGCCTTTAATATTTTTATAAATTTCTTTTTTTCTGTCAATAATGGTGATGAAATTATTTTCATCCATCCGCATAACATCACCTGTTGCAAGCCAGCCGTCTTGTGTAAAAACTTCTTCTTTCGGTTGACCATAATACCCGTCCATCACGTAACCGCCTTTAATTAAAAGCTCGCCATCATCAGCAAGTTTAATGGATATTCCGGGCAATGCCCCGCCGAGTGAATTTTCGATATATTCATATGGCGGTGTTAAAGTGATTCCTCCCGTAGCTTCGGTCATGCCGAATCCGCTCATCAGCTGAACACCATATTTTTGAAAAAAGGAAAATATTTCGGGCGGTAAATATCCGGCAGCCGAAATCCCCCATTTCAAATTGCCTCCTGTTATTTCATTAACAGCGGCTTTAATTTTGTCTTCCTCATCAAATTCAATATCAACAGATTCAGTAATTTGCTCATAAAGTTCCATCCATTTTTTGGGAATAGATATAAAAATTGACGGCTGTACTGATTTCATATTTGCAATCATAGTTCCAACCGAAGGATTTTCCATAAACACATATTCGGCACCCCAAAAAACAGAACCCGTCATTTCCAAAAATCTGCCGAATGTGTGAAATAACGGAAGAAATGCCAGGAAGCGATCTTTATCATTTATTCTCGGCAATGCCATTGCACGACAAAAACGTTTGAACACAATATTTTTATTTAGAAACTTTATTCCCTTTGGTTCGCCGGTAGTTCCTGAAGTGTACATAAGCGTTGCCAATGAATTTGGAGTCGTTCTACTTTTAATTTCGATCAGTAATTTTTTGCCCTGTTCTTTTTCAGCAAGAAATTCATCAAAAGAGAAAACCCAATTTTCAAAACTGCTGCCTTCGAGCATAACAACTTTTTTTACAAATTTCAGATTACTTTTAATTGATTTTATTTTTAATAATTGCTTTTCATCTGAAACAAGCAGCAACTCCGCTTTGTTTTGATTCAAAATAAATTCAATGTGCTGCGAAACTGAATTACCCGGAAGCATTACATTGATTATTCCCGAAGTTAAACAAGCTAAATCCAACTCAGCCATTAAAAGACTGTTGCTCATTAAAAAGGCGACTTTGCTATCTGCACACGAAATATTGCTTGCGATTGAAGAAGCATATTCATCAACTTTTTTTGATACTTGGTTCCAGGAAACTTCATGTTGTATTTTTCCTGAAATTAGTTTAAACAAAGGTTTTGCGGAGTATTCATTTTTTCGTTGTTCAAATAATTTACCGAATGTAAAATTACTTTTTTCAATTAATTCTAGGATTAAATTATCCCATCTTCTGTCTCCGTAAATTTTTGTAAGAAACTCAGAAAGACGAAAAACATCGAGATAGCCGTGCATTAGTTTATTTAGATTAGGAATTTCATCGCTAATCAGATTTTTTCTGCACTGCAGCAAATATTCCCCAAACTGAAACATTAAATCGGGGTTTAATTCTTTTGATAGATTATATCCAAGGTTTGAGCTGACAGCCGAATTAAAAATTTCTTCCCAAATAATAATTATATCAGTAAATTTTTCAAAAATACTTTCATCAATAATTTTCTTTAATTCATCATTAAATTTACTTATTAATTGCAAGCGTTCTTTTTTCTCCAATGCTGAATCACCGGCAAATATTTTATCACGAATTTCGAGAACTGACTTTTTAACCGAACTATTATCTTCGGGAATATTCATTATTTATCACCTAATAATTGAAATGATTAAAACATTTAAAAATAAGTAAATTAACTGATATTTTTTTTAATTATAAGGTTCTACCACGAATTTACTGGAACAATACAAGTGAATAAAAAGGAACAAAAGCT
>CAZXDS010000068.1:0-15492 GCA_964639525.1 uncultured Melioribacteraceae bacterium
GAATTTTAGTATTTGTATTAAATAATATTTTGTTGTGTTGAACAAATTGTTGGTCTGACAACGTAGTTGTCAAATGTTTGAAAAAAAGTATTAAATAAAAACGACTGAGTTCTAATAATGACAGCATTCTATAATTTAGTATTTACGCAGATTGACTGCTACGCTAATCAATCCGAGTTACAAATCGTAGCACAGATTGGTTAGTCCGCTTTTGGAACAATCAATCTGTGAATAAAAATAAAAAATGATGCAGGGTGCATACAAAAATGAATATCAAGCAAGGAAGATCGATTTGCAATTTTAGGGAAAAAATATAATGAATCAATAATACAAGTTTGAAGCAAATGATTTTTCCATGACTACGAAATAGTCAAAACAAATTCATTATGGATAACACGATAGATAACAATTTTTTTGCTATTTTTACTCAACAAAATTCGAGAACTATGAAAACCATTTTATTGTTATTACTTTTACTCTCGGGAGAATTATTTTCTCAATCCGAAACGTTTTTGTGGATAATTAATCCTAAAATTGGGGTAGATTCAAATGAAACTTTATTATTAGGTATTTTAGATAAAGTACAAACCGATGAAAGAGTTCAATCCGTAATTGTTACAGGCTCCATTACGAGCAATGGTTCTACAGAAAATTTGAAAAAAGCGAAACAAATATTCAACGGATTTCCACAAGTTCATTTAATTCCTGGAGAAAACGAAACAAAAGCCGCAGCATTATTCGGAACAAGATTTACAGATGAATTTGAAAATTCAAATTTTTCTTTCTTATCCGACAGTACGGATATAATTGGTATCAATAATGCCGCGAACTATATTTCCGGACAAGGATATTTCTCTATCGAAGATACCGGATGGTTAACTGATGAACTCGAAAATGTTTCGTCCAATCAAAATATTATTATCTTCACTAATCACGCATTGGACAAAACAATAAATGCCACTCAATTTCTTAATAATTTTAGCAATAAAAAACTTGTAGCGGTTTTCAGTTCCGATTTTACCAAAAAGTCCTACAATCAATTTGACATTGCCACTCCATCAAGCTATTCATCAAAAAGAAAAACTACGAACTTAAAAATCAAATTAATAAAAATTTCAAATTATGAAATTTCAATAAAAGATATTAATTTAGTTGATAAAAACACTAAATGGAAAAATTATAAACTTTCGCAAACACCTTTGCATTTTACTTTGGATAAAAGATTACAAGACAATGGCGGAACAGATATAATTTGGCAATTTGACACTCAATATTCCATGATTGCCGAACCTGTAATTTATAATGATAAAATAATTACGGCGGATAAATCAGGTCTTGTATCTTGTCTGAATATTGAAGGGAAAAAACTTTGGGATTACGATGTATTCGGAGATATTCTATGTAGTCCTGCAGCTGCAGACGGTTACATTGCAATTGGAACAGCACAGGGCGATATCACTACAATAAATATAAATTCCGGAGAGTCTTTACAAACTATTGGATTTGATGAAGCTATTATTACGCCTTTAACTACTTTTGAATATAATGGGAATAAAAGACTAATGATTCCCAAAACAGGCAATTCAAAAGCTGCAATAACTGTTGGAACTGAAAGTGGAAGTTTGTACTGCTTAGATATGCAAACATTGGAAGAAATTTGGCATTCAAAAATTACAAGTAAGCCAATTTTGGGAAAACCTCTCTCATTAAAAAACAATTTATATTTCACTTCAACAGACGGATATTTGTACTGCCTTGATTCTCGCGACGGAACACTTGTTTGGAAAACAAAATTCGGTCAAATTTTAAAGAACGGCGGAACCGAATGTAAACTTATTGCAGATAAGAAAAATATATTTCTTACAACAACCGATGGATACGTTTATTCTATTAATGCGAAATTGGGAAAAATAAATTGGGGGAAGAATTACAAAGCCTGGCAATCTGTTGGTATTTCTTCCAATTACAAAAAACTTTTTGTTCTGGGAACTAACGGCAGATTGAATATTATAAAACCGAAAAACGGGAAGACATACAAAATAGTTACATCAAGTTTGAAAAATATTAAACTTTCCTCAACTCCCCTTTTTAGCAGCGGAATGTTTTTTCTCGCTTCTCCATTAGGAAATGTTATACGAATTAGTAAAAAATACTCTTACAAAACTATTTTGAGTTTGGGAAATGCTCCGCTTCATGCAATTCAAAAAATCGGATATAGCACGTATCTTGCCTCTAATTTTGAGGGGAAATTAGTTTTGTTTAAGTTTTAATTAAACAATTTCCGGTTTTTGTTGATAACATTAAATTTATATATAAGCAAATTAAACACTTAAATTTAGCAATTATGAATCAAAAAATTAGTATGATAAAGTTTATAAAGGTTTGGGGAATAATCCTTTTAATAAGCCTTGCTGTCATCTTTATGAGTTATAAAATTTACGATTTATATCAAAATTTTAATAGCCATGCTGCTGAAATCAGAAAAGATTATACTCTTCAGCAAAAAAATATTATTCAAAAAGAGGTTATGCATGTTGTAGATAGGATAGAATATAGTCTTCCTAAGTTGGCAACAGACCAAGAGAAAAAAGAGCTTCTGCAAAAGATAAGTGAAATTAGATTTGGAAAAGAGGGCTATATTTTTGTTAATAAATATAACGGAGATGCGTTAGTTGCTAATGGGGAAATTCTATCCGGCAGAAAAAAATTGTGGAAAGTTTTTCCAAAAAATGAAGATACGATTAAAGAAATTTTCCAAAAAGAAAGATATGCAGCTACAAAAAAAGGCGGAGATTTTATATATTATTCATTTGTTAAATTATTGGAATCAGAAAAAGAAGCCGCAAAAGTATCATTTATTTATGGTTTGCCTGACTTACAGTGGATTGTTGGTGCCGGAGTTTATCTTGATGATGTTGAAAATAATATCGCCGTTATGAAAGATAAACTTGGCAGTAATGTGAAAGTCGATATCTTTTATTCAGTTCTAATAGTCATTTTCATTATCGCATTATACTTACTTTTATTTAATATTCAATTAAGAAAATTAGAAAATGATCTTAATCAGTTCAATTCATTTTTCAAAAACGCTGCTACAAAAAACGAGTTCATTGAGTTAAACAGTATTAAATTTATGAAATTTGCCGAGATGGCAAAAAATGCAAACAATATGCTCAAGGACAAGATTCTTGCCCAAAATGAATTATTTCGCGAAAAAGAAAAACTCTTTGTAACTATTCGTTCTGTAGGCGACGGACTGATTACAACTGATAAAAAAGGCAATGTTGATTTAATGAATGAAATTTCAGAAAAACTAACAGGCTGGAGCAACGAGGAAGCAAAAGGGAAACCTTTGACAGAAATATTTAATATCATAAATGAAAAAACAAAAAAACAAATTGAGAATCCTGCCGGCAGGGTTTTAACTGAAAATAAAATTATCGGGCTTTCTAACCATACAATTTTAATTTCAAAAAACGGAACGGAATATAACATTGCCGATAGTGCTGCGCCAATTAAAGATGCCGAAAACAATGTACAAGGAGTAGTTCTGGTTTTCCGTGACGTTACTGAAAAGTACAAAATTGAGAAAAGATTGAGAGAAAATGAAAAAAAATTCCGTAATATATTTGAAAACCATTCAGCTGTTAAATTAATTATTGATCCTGACGCAGGAAATATAGTTGATGCAAACAATGCTGCTGCTGAGTTCTACGGTTGGTCAGTTGATGAATTGAAATCAATGAAGATTTCTCAAATTAATACTCTTCCAACTGAAGATGTTCAAAAAGTAATGAATAAAATCAAAAATAACGAACAAAAATATTTTGAATTTAAACACCGTAAATCTGATGGGAAATTAATAGATGTTGAGGTTTACAGCAGTTTGATAAATATTGGCAATAAATCATTTCTATATGCAATAATTCATGATGTTAGTGAAAAGAAAAAAATAATGAATGAATTGGTTCTGTCAAAAGAAAAAGCAGTAAACGCTGATAAGTTGAAATCTATCTTCTTGTCGCAAATGTCACACGAAATTCGCACCCCAATAAGTGCAATGATGAGTTTATCCTCGCTACTACGAGATGATCTTGCAGATAAAATTACTGACGATGACAAATTAAGTTTCGATTTAATTGCCAGAGCCGGAATGCGAATTGTACGTACAGTAGATTTGATTCTTAACCTGTCTGAAATTCAAGCCGGAACTTACCAAGTAATAAACAAAAGCTTCAATCTATATTCCGATATTCTGGAGAAAATTATTGACGAGTATAAAAAACTTGCACAAGATAAAGGCATATTGCTAAAGGTTGACCTTAGTACAAATAATACGGAAATTGTAGCTGATTCATATACCGTTGGACAAATATTTACGCAACTAATTGACAATGCTATAAAATATACAGATGACGGGAAAATAGATATTATTGTTTACAGAAACGAGAACGGAAAATTAGCTACTGAAATTTCCGATACCGGAATTGGAATTGCGAAAGAATATTTGGCAGATTTATTTACGCCATTTACTCAGGAGGAAATGGGTTACACGCGCAAGTACGAAGGAAACGGTATAGGACTTACATTAGTGAAAAAATATTGTGAATTGAATAATGCAAATATTGAAGTGAAAAGTGAAAAAGGAATCGGGACGAAATTCATAGTAAATTTTATTTAGAAATATTTTATGAAAAAAATAAGCGGAATCATTTTTGATATAGACGGCACAATTGCCCAAACAAACCAATTAATTTTTGAAACTATAAGATTTGTAACCAATAAATACTTAAATATCAATTACACTGATGCGGAAATAATTGCAATGTTTGGTCCTACTGAAGAAGACATCTTAAGTAGAATGTTAAATGGAAATTATAAAGCCGGCATAAGCGACTATTACAATTTCTACGAAAAGAACCATTCCTCTTTTGTTAAACCATATAAAGGAATGAGTGAACTGTTAAAGTTACTACATGAAAAAAATATTCCACTTTCAATTTATACAGGAAAAGGAAAAGTTTCTGCAAAAATCACCTTAGAAAAGTTGGATTTATTAAAATACTTCTCGTTAGTAATTACGGGCGGAGATATTAAGGGACAGAAACCATCCGGAGAAGGTGTGGATATTTTTGTAGAAAAATTTGATTTGAAAAGAGACGAAGTTATTCTAATTGGAGATGCAACAGCTGATATTTATGCAGCAAGGAATGCCGGCATAAAAGGAGCTTCTGTTCTTTGGGATAGTTATGGCAAAGATGAAGTACTGAAACTTGGCAATAATTTCATGTTTTATACGGTAAACGAACTCACAAATTTTTTTAATACTTATCTATAAGATGCTGAAATGAATTCCGCATCTCACGAAATGTTCAAAATTCTAATTTGGAATCCCTGACACTATTTGAGATTCCGGCTAAAAGATTGCCGGAATGACAGCCTTTCAATAATCATCCCCTTGTGTGTTTTAAAATCAATAATGACGGTTTCATATGAATAAATGATATTTTAATTTTCTGAGAAAAGAAACATTGAGTTAACACCACAATTCATTGTGGTGAGCAATAAAACATAGACAAATCTTCCGACTTTAGTCGTTAAATTTTATCACCAAACTGAAGCCAGCCTATCGGCAGGCAAATTGGGTATTGTTTAAATAATCCTTATTAAATAAAAAAAGCTGCTCAATTGAACAGCTTTTTTAATGAATTATGAAATGAGTCCATTCTAAAAAGTAATTTTTTGACTAACCCACGACTTCAGTCGTGGGGGAACAGACTAAAAACGAACTTCCCCAAACGGACTTTAGTCCGTTTGGGGCTTTTGGGAGTGGACTCATAAAATTACTTAAAATGTAGCTTTGTAACTTTGAAGAGTTTTCATATAATTAGCTCTTTCAAATGCTGTTGGTTCGGCACAAGATTTTTGGCTCATACTTCCCTGCATCATTTTAATAGAATCATACTCGTGCTCTTCCATCCACGTTTCAATATTTTTAATTATTTCAGAAACTCTTTTAGTTCCGTTCCTTAATAATTCCGAAGCCATCATGGTTACATCGGCACCAGCCATCATTAATTTAAGAACATCTTCGTAATTATGAACACCGCTTGTAGCAGCAAAACTTGCATTTAATTTACAGCTTAAAATAGAAATCCAGCGTAATGGCAAGCGCATTTCCCAATTTGTGCTTAATTGAAGATTTGGAAAAACTTCTAATTTTTCAAGATCAATATCAGGTTGGTAAAATCTGTTAAATAGAACAAGACCGTCTGCACCGGCATCGTCTAAACGTTTTGCCATATTTGCAAGCGTTGTGAAAAAAGGACTAAGTTTTACAGATACAGGAATCGTTACATTTGCTTTTACAGATTTTAAAGTATCTACGTACATATTTTCAACTTCAGCACTTGATAGGGATTCGTCCGTTGGAATGTAATAAATATTTAGCTCAAGTGCATCTGCTCCTGCATCTTGAATATTCTTTGCATATTTTGTCCAGCCGCCTTCACTAATTCCATTAAGACTGCCAATAATAGGAATGTTAACAGCTTTTTTCAAATCGGCAATTTTATCCAAATATTCAATCGGGCCAACTTTATAATCTTCCTGTTCAGGGAAATAAGAAGTAGCCTCTGCAAAACTTTCCGAACCGAAATTCAAATAATGATCCAGTTCACCTGTTTCGTGAGTAATTTGTTCCTCAAAAAGTGAATGTGCAACAATTGCTGAAGCTCCGGCATCTTCAAGAGATTTAACAGCATCTATATCTTCAGATAAAGGAGAGGCTGACACGACGATTGGGTTTTTTAACTTAAGACCCAAATAATTTGTTGATAAATCCATGATTTCTCCAAATTAATTTCAAATTTTTATTTTATAATATGACTGATATTAAAACCGAGAAACCCGTTTTTAAATAATCAGGGTTTCTCACAATTTTAACGTCAACTTTACTTTTCTTCTTCAACAAAATGGCTATAATCCATACTAGCTTGATGACTATACAATTTCCAAACTTCCTTAACGTGCTCTTGAGCTAAACCGAGTAACATTTTAGCTCTTTCAGGATGAGATTTCGTAAGCATTTTATATCTGTTTTCGTTATAAATATAATCCTTTAACGGAATTTTTGGACCTTTGTAATCAAGTTTAAGCGGATTTTTTCCTTTACTAACATTATCAGGATTAAATCTGTACATTGGCCAGTATCCGGAATCAACAGCGAGTTTCTGCTGATCAAAACCTCTTTCCATCGGAAATCCGTGAGCAATACAAGGACTATAAGCAATTATTATTGAAACACCATCATAGTGCTCGGCTTCAACAAATGCTCTAACAGTTTGAAGATCGCTTGCGCCCATCGCAACTTGAGCCACATAAACATCACCGTAACTCATCGCAATTTTACCAAGATCTTTTTTCGGTCTTCCCTTTCCGGCTGCAGCAAATTTTGCAACAGCACCAAGTCCGGTAGCTTTTGATTGCTGACCACCGGTGTTAGAATAGACTTCGGTATCAAGAACTAAAATATTAACATTTTTTCCTGAAGCAATTACATGATCCAACCCGCCGTAACCAATATCATAAGCCCAGCCATCGCCGCCCATAATCCATACCGAGCGTCTATTTAAGTAATCGAATAGCGTTAACAATTCTTTAGCTTCCGGAATATCCAAAACTTCAAGTTTTGGTTTTAGTTCATCCAATCTTGCTCTCTGTTCGGAAACCTCAATTTCTGTTTTTTGTTCGGCATTTAGAATCGAATCGGCAAGTTCAACACCAACTTTATCTTTTAATTTGGCAAGTAATTCATGAGCAAATTCGGTATCTCTATCTATCGCTAATCTCATTCCAAGACCAAATTCAGCGTTATCTTCAAATAATGAATTGTTCCAAACCGGTCCGCGTCCTTCTTTATTAACAGCCCAAGGTGTGGTAGGTAAATTACCGCCGTAAATTGATGAACATCCTGTCGCGTTTGCAATAACTGCTCTATCGCCAAATAATTGTGAAACTAATTTAACATAAGGTGTTTCGCCGCAGCCCGGGCAAGCACCGGAAAACTCAAATAAAGGCTCCAGTAGCTGAGTACCGGCAACAGATTCAACTTTGAGTTTTGTTCTGTCATATTCCGGAATATCAATAAAGAATTTGAAATTTTCTCTTTCAGTTTCTCTTATAGGAATTTGTTCGGCCATATTTATTGCTTTTTTACGAACTTCTGTTTTGTCTTTTGCAGGGCAAACTTCAATACAAAGTGAGCAGCCTGTACAATCTTCAACAGCTACTTGAATTGTATATGCTTTACCGGCATCTTCTTTACCGCGAGCATCAACCCATTTAAAAGTTTCAGGAGCGTCTTTCAACAATTCTTTATCATATATTTTAGGACGAATTGCTGCGTGAGGACAAGCTATTGCACACTTGTTACACTGAATACAAATATCAGATTCCCAAACCGGAACTTCGAGAGCAATATTTCTTTTTTCCCATTTTGTAGTAGCGGAAGGAAATGTTCCATCATCAGGCATTTGGCTAACAGCAATATCATCACCGTTACCTGCAATCATCATTCCGAGAACATTTTGGACAAAGTCCGGAGCGTCTGTAGAAACAACCGGTGGAAGTTCAATATGGCTTGTTACATCATTTCCGTATTCAACTTTATTTAAGTGAGCTAATGACTGATCAACTGCATTGAAATTTTTCTTTACAATTTCTTCGCCTTTAACTCCGTAGGATTTTTGAATTGCATTTTTAATTTTTGCTATCGCCTCATCCTTTGGTAAAATTCCACTTATGGCAAAAAAACAAGTCTGCATTATTGTATTTGTCCTTGCACCCATGCCGGTTTCTTTTGCAACCTTATAAGCATCTATAACATAAAAATCTAATTTTTTCTCAATAATTTTGCTCTGAATCTTTTTAGGAAGTTTGTTCCAAACCTGATCCAAAGGAAACGGACTATTTAAAAGAAAAGTCCCGCCTTCGCGAATATTTTTTAGTACATCAAATTTTTCAAGTAAAACAAATTGATGAACACCAACAAAATCAGCTTCTTGAATTAAATAAGTAGAGCGAATTGGATTTTTTCCAAATCTTAAATGTGAAATAGTTGAGGAACCTGATTTTTTCGAATCATAAACAAAATATCCTTGAGCATTGTTTTCAGTTTCTCCACCAATAATTTTTATTGAGTTTTTATTTGCACCTACAGTTCCATCTGAACCAAGACCGTAAAACATGCATTTAGTACCATCTTTATCTTCGGTAATAAATGACGAATCCCAATCTAAGCTTGTGTTTGTTACATCATCGTTAATACCAACTGTGAAATGATTTTTAGGTGACTCCTTTTTAAGGTTGTCAAAAACAGATTTAATCATTGCAGGAGTAAATTCCTTTGATGATAAACCATAACGACCTCCAACAATAATCGGCATTTTTTCAAATGGTTTTTTTTCAGACATCATTGATTCTGAAATCGCTGTCATAACGTCCAAGTACATCGGTTCACCAAGTGATCCCGGTTCTTTAGTTCTATCCAATACCGCAATTTTTTCCACAGTTTTAGGAAGAGCTTGTAGTAAATGCTCTGTTGAAAAAGGTCTGTATAAATGAACAATTAAAACACCGACTTTTTCTTCCATTCTTTCAGTTAAGTACTCAACTGTTTCTCTCGCAGTTTCTGAACCCGAACCCATTAGCACTATTACGCGTTTTGCATCAGCAGCACCAAAATAATCAAAAAGATGATATTGTCTGCCGGTAATTTCGGCAAATTTATTCATCGCATTTTGTACAATTTCAGATGTGGCATTGTAATATTTATTTACTGTTTCTCTTCCCTGAAAATATACATCAGGATTTTGAGATGTACCGCGTATAAACGGTGTTTCAGGATTTAATGCTCTTGCTCGGTGAGCATGAACATACTTGTCATCAATCAACGCTCTTAAATCTTCTGAATTAACTTCTTCAATTTTCTGAACTTCATGTGAAGTTCTGAAGCCGTCAAAAAAGTGAATAAATGGAATACGTGATTCAAGACTTGCTTTGTGAGTTATTGCTGCAATGTCCTGAGCTTCTTGAACTGAACCGGATGCAATTAAGCCAAAACCGGTTGGTCTTACCTGCATTACATCACTGTGATCTCCAAAAATTGATAAAGCCTGTGCAGCCAATGAACGTGCAGAAACATGAAATACTGCCGGTGTTAATTCGCCGGCAATTTTGTGCATATTTGGAATCATTAATAATAATCCCTGCGAAGCAGTAAATGTTGTAGTTAATGTTCCTCCTTGTAAAGCACCGTGAACAGCACCGGAAGCGCCGCCTTCACTTTGCATTTCAGTAACCGAAGGAATAGTTCCCCAAATATTTTTTCTGCCTTTTGCAGCCCACTCATCCGACATTTCTCCCATGCCTGATGATGGTGTGATTGGATAAATGGCAACTACTTCGCTTAGTTGATAAGCGACATTTGCAGTAGCTTCATTTCCATCAATCGTTATTTTTTTCCTTTCCATAATTACTCCAATTTATTAAGTCATTCTTTGTAATTTACTTGCTAATCTAAACCAATTTTCAGACCATAATTTTTTCGACCAATAATGTCATAAAATAGTCCAAAACCACGCTCTTAGTAAACATACCTTTCAGCGTTTTATGAATAAATAAGAATGATAGGTTATATTATCTCATTAATAAGAATTCATTTTTATCTAATCTATAAATTTACGGATTTAAGTAATGATAATAAAGATGCTGAGGTCTGAATAATACTTTTTTATTTGCTAACAGTGAGATTTAATAAAATCAATTAATTTACTTTTATGTTTGTTCTTTGTATTTTAGTGCCTTTTTCTTACTAATTAAAATATTGATTCTTGAGAAAATTATATATATAGTAATGCGATGTTTGATAGGATAATGATTTTTAGAATATTATGGTGATATTGATTTGAGAAATTCGGCTGAAAAACAAAAGCGGAAGAAAATTCCGAGAATTCTTTTTGACAAAAAAGACTACGAACTATTAAGTATTGTTAATGAAGTTATTGACGGGGATAAATCATTAAGAAGTACTAAAAAGTTATTACACCCATATTTACATCCGCTTGGCATCAAAGAAATGGCAGCTACTAAAGGTCTGAGAGTTGCTTACGCAGTTATACATTTATTGGCATCGTTAGAAGCCGGAAAAGCTGACGACCGCATCCGGGCTCTACGTTCTTTACAAGATGAAGTTTTAACTATTGCTCATACTTCATTACGCAACAATACAGCGCGTGTTCTTTTAGAAATTATGAAAGAATTAGTACGTTTTCATGGAAAGTATATCGATCAACTCAAATTAGCACACGACTTTGGGAAAGCTCTTTCAGGAAAACCGGTAGTAATTCGTAAACTGCTCAAGCGTTATCACTTACTTGAAATGCCCGAAAAGTGGAACCAATTGGCTTTTGATCATCACGTTCACGATGCAAATACCAAAGGACGAAAATCCCCTACCCACTTAATAATGGATGCATGGATAAAGGGCATTAGACGGCTTACAGTTGTTTACTATAATTATATTCAGCCTGAGGCAGCTGACGAACTTTTAGAAGCTGCAAAGATTATGAATATTCATATTCGTCTTGGCATTGAAGTTACAACAAAATTTCGCGACAGATACGTAAACATTATTTGGGCACCGCGAGGATTTTTAAATAAAAAAGATTTTCTGCATTTTATGTCCGAAGCTCCTGTAGTAAATTTTATGAGCGAAGGGCGCACGGTTTCCGAATATCAGCAACAATATGTTTTTTCCGTTTTAAAAGAATTTAATAATAAGCATCGCTTTTCGTTAATTGAGCAGTACGGAATTACATTATCACCTTTGAACACTGAGGAATTTCTTAAGTTTGTTGGCGTTGGGCAGCCGTCTATTCTTCATCTTGCCAAGTTCATCCACACTAAATTATTGCCGGCAATGGAAAGTAAAGTTCTCGAATTACGAGAAAAATATACTACTGCCGATGCTAATGAAAGAATGCAGATTGATGCGGAAGTAAAAGAAATGAATGAGCTTAGTTCAGAATTGATTGTTGACCGCTTTTTACGTCCCGCAAAAAATCAGGGCATCCCCAACCCTGATATTCCACAGGATAGTACCGAAGTTCCAAATCTGCTAAAATTATCGCCTGAAGAAATGTTGAACAAATTGAGCGGTTTGCACAGTGGATATCGTGCAACGTTAAATTTAACTAATTTAAGTGTTGCTGACGTATTAGAACTTCTTTACGATTGCAAGGGAATGATAACTCATCTTGAAATATTTAATCTTAAAGAATATTCATCAGACCAAAATCCGCACCTTGCTAAAATTAATAAACTGCAATTAGCAATTAATGATGGGAATTTAATTTCTTTAAAAAGGACTATTTTAGAAATTATTCGCCAAATGGAAACTGCGGAAATTTCAGAACCTTCGGAAAGAATAGAAAAATTTAATAGTATTTTACGCGATATTTCTACACTGAGGATGTATTACGAAAGCGAACCTTTAAACTCCCATATTTGCAGCGACTCATCGGGAAGTTCAAATCAGCTTCTCGGCATGGGGTTGGCTATAACGGATACATTACCAATGCGTGTACAAAAAGCATTGAGAAAGAAAAATAATACTTCTCATAATTTTATTCCCATGAGTATGTCTGCTTTTTTGCAAACAACATACTTACCGGAATCCGGTTCAAATTCAATTATAAATTTTTTCAAAAAAGTTATACGAAGAACACCTTTATTAAGAGTAATATTTCAGAAACATGATGATGAATGGATACTTCAAAAACATTCCACAAGAATGGCTACCGATGGAAATATAATTACTCTCGGCGGACTAAAAACAAATGTCAGCAATGATTTGTACATAGAGGAGCCTAAAAAATCAAAATCGAATGCCCGCTGGTTTCAGTGGCAGTATCTTAATGGCGGATTGAAAAATGCTATCAAAATAATTATTGGTTTCATTCCGGCTTTTGCAACTTTTGTAATAACCAAAGATTGGTGGCTTTTAGCTTATTTTGGTGCATTTATTTGGTTTGGAATTACCGGACTGAGAAACATTTTACAATCTGTTCTCGGCGGCGGCGGAATTCGCCGTTCCCCGCTTTTGAGTTGGGGTGATTATGTTAGTTGGGAGCGAGTTAGCGATTCTTTACTGTTTACAGGATTTTCAGTTCCGTTATTGGATTATTTAACAAAAACTGTAATTCTTAATCATGTATTTGGAATAACAACAGCCACTGACCCCGATTTACTTTACACCATAATGGCAATTGTAAACGGTGTTTACATATCAGGTCATAATACTTTTCGCGGACTTCCCAAGGGTGCAATTTTTGGTAACTTTTTCAGAAGCATACTTTCCATCCCAATTGCTATTGGTTTAAATGTCATACTCGGTAATATTCTCGGTGCTGCGGGAGTTGTAGGCGTGTTGGATATTTTGCAAAAATGGGCTGCTGTAATTTCAAAAACAGCTTCGGATTTTGTTGCCGGTATTATTGAAGGTTTGGCAGATAGATTCAAAAATATTAAAAGTATTTCAAAAGATTACCACACAAAAATTGAACAACTTTACAACATTTATGCAAAATTGGAAACTCTTTTCCCTGAAACGGAAGTGTTATCAATATTGGAATCATCCAAAAAAATCATTAAATCGGACGATCCCGAAGTACGGGATTTAGGGAAAATAATAATTGTTCATAGCTTAGATTTATTATATTTCTGGATGTTTCAGCCACGTTCAAGAAGTGCACTTCGCATTATTATGAAGACAATGCCTAACGAGGAATTGCAAATTTTTGTGAGAACACAAAATATTTTACGAAGTTACAAAGATATTAGTCTGATGTTTATTGATGGAATTGTTGGCAAGAATTTTTCCAAAGCATTGGCATTTTATCTTGCGAGATACGAAGAATATTTGAAGGCTATTAAGCAAATGAAATCGAGTTTTATTGGACAAGCAAGTTCTATCGGCACACTAAAATAGAATAACTTCATCCCATCCCGAATAACATTCATTTCAAATCATATACCGAAACGAATATCTTTTTGCAAATCATTCCAAGAAGCCGATTAACCTTTAATCTGTTAATTTACAATAATTCCCCCGGCAAGTACATAACCGTTTTTATCGTAAACTACCAACGATTGTCCGGGAGTAATTGCACTTTTTTGTTCGTTAAATTTTAACTTTATGTTTTTCTCGTCGGCTGAAATCACAATCGCCTCTGAACCTTTATCGGAATATCTTATTTTTGCAATTACTTCTTCACCGACTGCCAATTCCGAAACACTTACATAATTAATATCTTCCGCGACAACATCAAAATCAAAAATCTCGTCTTTATCACCAAGTATAACCGTATTATTTTCATAATTAATTTCTTTAACATACACCGGTTTGCCGAGTGCAATACCAAGCCCTTTTCTTTGCCCTACCGTATAAAAAGAAATTCCCCGATGTTTACCAATTACCTCTCCGTGATAAATCATTTCCCCTTCGGGAGCTACTTCTTCAATGTTAGGGACTCGTTCTCGCAAAAATCTTTCATAATTATTATCAGCTACAAAACAAATTTCCTGACTATCCGGTTTGTTGGCTGTTTTAAGCCCCATTCTTTCGGCAATTTTACGAACTTCGGGCTTTGTAATATTTCCGAGAGGCAAAAGTGTTCGACTCAAACTTTTCTGCGTTAATCCCCACAAAGCGTAAGTTTGGTCTTTATGATTATCAGCAGAATTTTTAAGACGAAATCGACCTGTATTTTTATCTTCATTAACAACACCATAATGTCCCGTTGCAATATATTGTGCATCAAGAACATCGGCTTTAACTAACAGCTCTTCCCATTTAATTTTTCTATTGCACAACACGCAAGGATTCGGTGTTCTGCCGTGAATATATTCGTCAACGAAATTATTAATCACCGTATCCTCAAATGGCTTGGTAAAATCAACAGTGTAATGCGGAAATCCCAAATTTGTAGCAACATTTTTTGCATCAAAAATCGTATCCAATGAACAGCAGCCGGATTCGTGCTTCGGTGCGCCGCCGACTTCCATAAAACCCCATGTTTTCATTGTTACACCAATAACGTCATACCCCTGTTCATTCAACAAAGCTGCCGCGACCGAAGAATCTACTCCACCGCTCATTGCAACAATTACTCTATCTTTTTTCAAGCTTTTTCCTTTCCTAAAAATTTAGTTAGCAAAGATAATTATTTTAGTCAAGATATTTTAGAAGAAAAGTAAGAGAAGTGAATTACATAAAAGGCTGATTCGGTTTTCGGAATCAGCCTTTTGATTTTTAACTATTTAATAATTAATTAAATAATTATTTCAAAAGAATCATTTTTTTACTCGAAGTAAAGTTATTTTCCAAACCGGAACGAACCGTTAGTCTGTAAATATAAACTCCCGCTGCAA
>CAZXDS010000069.1:0-15397 GCA_964639525.1 uncultured Melioribacteraceae bacterium
TTAACCAAAGACGAATTAGAAGTGGCACGAAAAATTCAAGCGGAGCTAATGCCCAAAACACCTCCGGCAATTAAGAACTATCAGGTTACAGCTTATTACGAATCGGTTAAAGAAGTTGGCGGTGATTACTATGATATTATAGAATCCGGTGTTGACAAAGAACAAACGTTTTTGTTTGTCGGTGATATTTCAGGCAAGGGAATGCCCGCAGCTCTTTATATGGTAAGGGTTCAAGCTATATTGACTTCACTGATAAAAGAATCCACCGACTTGAAGAGTATTTTAATAAACTTGAAATATAGTTTTGACAAAAAACTATTGCCTGAATATTTTTTAACACTCGCAGCTGCTTCGGTAAAAGCCGACGGTTCAGTTGACATTTGTCGAGCGGGACATTTACCGATTATTTATTATAATGCCGACAAAAATTCGATTACACACATCAATCCCAAAGGCATTGGAATAGGGCTAAGAGACAACGGCATTTTTGAGAAAGTTTTGGAAGTTGTAAACATCAAGCCGAATACTAATGATCTATTATTTTTCTACACAGACGGCATAACCGAAATGATGAATGAAAACAAACAACAATTCGGAAGCGAAAGGTTTGAGAATGTTATTTTAAATTCCGTCAACAAACCTATAGTTGAAATTAAAGGTGAAATTCTCAACGCATTAAATACATTTAGAGGCAATCAAACAAAGTGTGATGATTTAACAATGATAATTCTTAAATGTAATAAATAATCTTGCTCATCTTCAAACCTTAGTTCAATAATAATACCTGCCGACAAAGTTATTAACCTAGTAACAATTCTAATTGCAAAACAGCAATTGTCATTCCGGTAATCTTCTATCCGGAATTTCGTTTTTTTGCTATAGATTTCCACTAAAAGCATGTGGGAATGACACGCTTCGTTTAGTGAAAATGCAAGTTGTTTAATTGCCATGTTAATATTTGCTGCTTATTTTGTAATTGTTTTCAAACGAGATATTCAATAGATTAAATGATTATTTTTTTTAATTATTATTAAACAAATATCTGATAAAAATATTTTCAGACTCAATTTATAAATGCAAATATTAACTCAAATATTAATAATCGTTTCCTCAATTATTGCACTCTGGTATGGAGCGGTATTGGTAGTCGATTCGGCTTCACTGATTGCTAAAAAACTGGGACTTTCTGAATTGGTTATCGGTTTGACGGTTGTTGCAATTGCTACGTCTCTACCTGAATTTGCAGTTACAATTACATCTGCATTAAGAGGGCAATATCAAATATCCGTTGGTAATATTGTTGGGTCGGATATTTTTAATCTCGGTATAATACTTGGACTGGTAACGTTTTTTAGTTCGGTAAAAATCAGCAAAAAAATGCTTTTCCGTGACGGTTCCATGTTGATTGCAACAGGAGCACTTTTGTTATTTTTCTTTTATGATTTGAAACTTCAATTTTATGAAGGCATAGTGCTTTTCGTAATTCTAATTGCATACATTATTTATCTTATTAAGGGAAAAGAAGATGCTGATGATTTTATTGAGGAAGTTCCCGGGGGAAAATATCAATGGACAGACATTCCAAAACTTGTTATTGGCATTGCTCTAATTATTGCAGGTGGTAATTACCTTGTGCACGGGTCTATAATTATTGCCCGCTATTATGGAGTATCCGAGTGGATGATTGGAATTACAATTGTCGGAGCCGGCACATCAATTCCCGAACTTGCAACCTCAATTGTTGCCGTTACAAAAGGGCGACATGGTATTTCAGCCGGAAATTTAATTGGTAGTGATCTTTTCAATATGCTTGGTGTCCTTGGTGTGGCAGGGATAATTCATCCTCTTACAATTACCAAAAGCGATTATCTCAGTCTTCTATTTATGGCTGCTAATCTGTTTATCCTCTTTTATTTAATGCGTCGAAAATGGAGTTTGTCAAAACCGGAAGGTGCTATTTTAATTTCTCTTGCCATTGTTAGATGGGCAATTGTTATGTGTTAACGTCCTCATGGACTAAAAGATGCTTGTTTCAAGCTATCTGATTATCAAATCTATTTCATAAATAAACCGTTGTAGTGTAATAAAAAGAACAAGATAGACGAATGAAAATATTATGACTGAATTGCGAGGGAAAAATGGGAATGACCAAAAGAACACTTGAAGAACAGAGAATAGAATTTACAAATAGAAAATTTCTTGCTACACCTTTAGCCGGATTGATTGTTTGGCTTATAGTTGGCATTGCAGGTATTGTTTTACCTATTAGAGTTACTGTTTGGGTGCTCTTTATAGGAACGGGAAGTATTGTGTATTTGGCTTTGTTCATCTCAAAATTTACAGGCGAGAATTTTCTTGATAACAAGAAACCGAAAAATGAATTTGACAAACTTTTTCTATTTACGGTTGGACAAGCAGTTATGGTTTATGCGATTGCAATTCCTTTCTTCTTGATAGATTATACTTCATTGCCTATGACAGTTGGCATTTTGACTGGAACAATGTGGTTGCCATTTTCGTGGATGGTAAGGCATTGGGTCGGGATTTTCCATTCTTTAACTAGAACTGTCCTGATACTTATTCTTTGGTATATATTTCCCGAATATAGATTCGTATCAATTCCTTTTGCTATTGCATTGATTTATATTGCAACCATAATCATTCTTAAAAACAGAACAATAACGGAGTAAAACAAAATCAGGTATAAACTTGTTAGCAAGTGAAAACCGTTACCGGAAAAGAGTTTACACTTAAATATTTTATTTTTTTCTTAAATTAATTCTGAAATAGAATTTACAACAGTTTTGATTTCTTTTTTTGTATTATAAAAATGAGGCGACATTCTTATCAACCCTTCCCGAATTTCACCAATAATATTTTTCTTCTGTAAAGAAAGTAAAACTCGTTCAGGTTTCTCAACATAAAAAGAAACAATACCTGCTTTGTTTTTGTTCGGTAGGTTTTTGAGTAGCGGTTCAATTCCAATTCCTGTTAGTTTTTCAATAAAATAATTTGTGTTTGCTAAAACCAATTTTTCGATATTATTAAATCCAACCGACTCGAACATTTCAAGAGATTTATTTAAAGCTACAATCCCCGTTACATTCATTGTTCCCGTTTGGAATTTTTCCGCATCCGGTTTTAGTTCTAAATTGTAATCAAGAATATGCCAAGGGTCTTTAACAGAAAGCCAGCCAACATTTGATAGTTTGAATATCCTATTCAATTTATCTGAAATGTATAAATACGAAGTTCCGGTCAAACTCATCAGCCATTTGTGTGCTCCACCGGCAAGGAAATCCACGTTTGCTTCTTGAACATCAGTATTTACAACTCCGGCTGCTTGTATAGCATCAACAGAAAAAATAATTCCGTGTTCTTTGCAAAACATTCCAAGCTCAATAATATCAGTTCTAAAGCCAGATAAAAACTGAACAAGACTAATGGAAATTAACTTTGTTTTTTCCGTAACAGCAGAAAAAATATCTTCGAGTTTGATAATACCGTTTCTCGATTTTACTAAATCAACTTCAACACCTTTGCTTTTAAGGTTAAGAAACGGATACACATTTGCCGGGAATTCAATGTCGTTTAAAATTACTCTGTCTCCAGTTTCCCAATCAATGCCGTTTACTAACACATTCATAGCATCGGAAACATTCCCAATCCACGAAAGCTGATTAGGGCGGCAATTTAACATTCCACCCAATCTTAACTTTGCGGACTTATCCGCCTCAAGAAAAACATCAAATGACTGTTTTAAATTTAAACTTCGGCTTTCAAAGTATGAATTTATTATTTCCTTAACGGTAACCGATAAAGGACCAAGAGAAGCGTGATTAAAATAAATTTGTCCGGCTTTAATATTTGGGAAAGATTTACGAATTTCGGCAATATTCATGTTGTACTCATTTCTATTATTACGATTGGTAAAATACAGTTACTATACATTATTATACAAAGTTATGTTTTGAATTAATCAAAATAAAACAATGCAAATACAAAAAGTACTGATAGATAAAAAAAAATATTAATACGGATTTTACTATTTTTAATTTTTATTTTAAATAATTTAATATGGAAGAAAAGAGAACTTGCATAGTCGCATTAAGCGGCGGACTTGATAGTTGTGTTACTGCTGCAATAGCAAAGGAAAAATATAAACTTGCATTTGTACATATAAATTACGGACAGCGAACCGAAAGAAGAGAACTGAAGGCATTTAACGATATTGCAGATTACTATAATGTTGAAAACCGACTTGTAATAAATTTCAAACATTTAAGTAAAATCGGCGGATCTTCACTAACGGATAAATCAATACATTTAAGAGATGCTAATTTAGAAAGCACCGAAATACCCGCTTCGTATGTGCCTTTTAGAAATGCAAATATTTTATCGGCATGTGTTAGCTGGGCTGAAGTTCTTGGCGCCGAGGCTGTTTTTATCGGAGCAGTATTTGAAGATTCTTCAGGTTACCCTGATTGTCGTCCCGATTTTTTCAGAGCATTTCAAATTGTCACAGATCTCGGCACAAAACCTGATACACACATTGCTATTGAAACACCTATTATACATCTTACAAAATCAAAAATTATTGAAAAAGGTTTGGAATTAAATGCCCCGCTTCATCTTACTTGGTCGTGCTATCAAAGTCAAACAAAAGCATGCGGAGTTTGCGACAGTTGTGCATTAAGACTGAGAGGATTTCAGCAAATAAAAATGCAAGACCCGATTATTTATAAAGTTAGACCAAACTATTTATAGATGAGATTATCGAGAAAGGGAACTTATGAGCGATAGAACTAAAATATTAGAAACATTTGAGAACACATATACCAAGCGTGATTATTGGGTAAAACACATTGCCTCCGAATTTACTTCTCTCTGCCCTAAAACCGGTCAGCCGGATTTTGCAACAATTATTTTAGAATATATTCCGGATAAACTTTGTGTTGAATTAAAATCATACAAATTTTATTTGCAATCTTACCGTAACGATGGAATATTTTTTGAAAGTGTTACTAATAAAATTATGGATGATCTTGTGCAAAAATTGAAACCGAGAGAAATGAAAATTATTGCAGACTTTAACACACGCGGCGGAATTTCTTCGGTTATAACTGTTGAGTATAAGCAAGCATAGACTAGAGAAAAACATAATCTTTGAAATAATCATAAATTTAATAATGTTATTTTTAATAAGTTAAATAATAAGGTGAGAAGAATGGCAAAAAAAAGAATCACAAAAAGAAGTTGGGCAGAACCTTTTAAGATTAAAGTTGTTGAACCAATTAAAATGACAACTCGTGAACATCGTGAAAAGGCAATGAAGCAAGCCGGATATAATACGTTCCTTCTTAAATCGGAAGATGTTTATATTGACCTTTTAACCGACAGCGGAACTAATGCAATGAGCGATCGTCAATGGGCAGGAATGATGATTGGGGACGAAGCCTACGCCGGCAGCAAAAACTTTTATTATTTGGAAAGCAATGTAAAAAAATATTACGGCATGCCTTATTTTGTGCCAATGCACCAAGGGCGAGCAGCCGAACATATTATTTCAAAAATATTAATTAAACCTGGTGACTACGTTCCGGGCAATATGTATTTTACAACTACAAAACTTCATCAGGAACTTGCCGGAGGAACTTTTGTTGATGTAATTATTAAAGAAGCACACAAACCGGCGAGCACTCATAAATTTAAAGGAAATATTGATTTACAAAAATTGGAAGATTTAATTAAAAAAGTCGGTGCAAAAAAAATTGCATATGTAAGTATTGCCGGTCCTGTAAATATGGCCGGTGGTCAGCCGTTTTCAATGGAGAATTTAAAGGCAGTACGAAAACTTACTAAAAAACACAAAATAAAAATGTGGTTCGATGCAACTCGCGCAATGGAAAATGCTTATTTCATTAAAGTTCGCGAAAAGGGTTATGAAGCTAAATCGTTGCAGGCTATTTTAAAAGAAATGTGTTCATATTTTGATGGTCTTTGGGTTAGTGCTAAAAAAGATTTAATGGTAAATATCGGCGGAATTTTCGCAACTCGCGATAAAAAAGTTTTTGACGAAGCACGGAATATGGTAGTTGTTTATGAAGGACTTCATACTTACGGCGGACTTGCCGGTCGTGATATGGAAGCTATGGCACGAGGAATGGAAGAAATGGTTCTGTTGGACAATATTAAAGCAAGAGTTGGGCAAGTTGAATATTTTGGTAATAAATTGAAAGATTACGGAATACCTTTTGTGAAACCAATAGGCGGGCATGCAATATTTTTGGATGCCAAAGCATTTTTGCCACATATTCCACAAGAAGAATTTCCGGCTCAAACACTTGCCGCAGAAATATACATTGATTCCGGTGTTAGAACTATGGAGCGTGGAATTGTTTCTGCCGGAAGAGACTCGGAAACAGGTGAGAATCATCATCCAAAATTGGAACTTGTACGCATCACATTTCCAAGGCGAGTTTACACACAGGCACATATTGATGTTACCGCCGAATCGGTTGCAACAGTATATGAAAACAGGGAAAAAATAAAAGGATTAAAATTTGTTTACGAACCTCCTTATTTGAGATTTTTTCAGGGTCGTTTTGATAAATTAAAATAAAAGTATTTTCTAATATAGGAGGTTGTTGATGCAGCCTCCTTTTTTATTATGAATGAATTACAAAAAATAAAGGAAGAATTTTTTACAGCAAGGGAAACCCTATTCGCGGACAACTCGCTGGTTGAAAATTCATATCAATTCTGTCTTCAATTAAGTCTGCTCGTTGAGGAGTTAATAATTAAGGTCTCTCGCGATAGTGCTTTTTCCGGAGCGTTAGTTTCAGCAGGCAGCTTTTGCAGAAGAGAACTTGCCCCGTTTTCCGATGTTGACGTGATGTTCATTTTTGATAAAGTTGAAGGACACGAAGAAGAAATAAAATTGTATGTTACTAAATTTTGGGATTGTGGAATTGAAATTTCTCATACGGTAAGAGAATTTTCAGATATTGAAAAGTTTTTGGATACTGACCTGCACGCAGTTACACAATTTTTTGAGACTCGTTTTTTATTTGGTGATATTAAAATTTACAAGACCTGGAATGAAAAATTATTTTCTTCTTTGCAAAATAACAAGTGGGAAAAACTTATTTTTAAATTTTTTGAAGACATTGAAATCCGCCATAACCGTTACGGGTCATCTCCCAAAGTTTTAGAGCCGAATGTTAAATATACCGCCGGAGGATTGAGAGATTTGCAAGTTGTTGAGTGGATGTATGCTTTGAAAAACCGAACTATTTTGAGCGGGCAAAATGAGGTTACATACACTGAACAATTTCTTGATTTATTAAAATCAAAAAATATTGCCAGTAAGTCGGAAATCAACAAGTTATCTAATAGTTATAAATTACTCCTTTTTATTAGAGTAAAACTCCACCTTGTTACAAAAAAGAAAAACGACAGACTTGAATTTTCAGCTCAACAACATATTGCTGAGGGATTGAAAGAGTTTGAATTTGATTGGAATAATTTGATGAGACGATATTTTAATGCCTCTGTCATTATCAATCGATTTTCGAAAACAATGCTAAAAAGATTTAAACATGAACTTTCAGGACCAATTTCGGATAAACTTTCAATAAAATTGGATGATGATTTTGTTCTAAAAGGAAATTCTATTTCTACAAATATTAATAAGTTAAAATTTTCCGAAATTATAAGGGCTTTTTATTACCGAGGACTTCACGACACTCTATTTGCCGAAACTCTGCGTTCAAAAATTATTGACACAGTTGATTTTATTGAAAAATCCGGAGATACAGTACAAGTATCCTCGGCGTTTTTTAGAGAAATTATGAACCTTCCTCAAAGTGTAGGCAAAACTTTAACGTCTATGAATGACCTTGGCGTGCTCGGGCTGTACTTCTCTGAATTTAAGGAATTGATTGGTTTTTTTCAGCCTGGCGTTTATCATTGCTATACTGCCGACGAACACACTTTGATTGCAATCAGCAACCTTGAAAGCCTCCAAAGTTCAAACAGTTTCATTGGGAAAATTTATTGCTCCATCGAAAACAGAAGCCTTTTATTTATGTCAGTTCTTTTTCACGACATAGCTAAACCGATTTCACTAACAGGACACGAAATTATCGGTTCGGAAGTTGCCAGATCAATAATGGAACGACTCGGGTATAGTTTTGAGGATATCGAATTAGTGAGATTCCTCGTTAGGCATCATTTAACAATGGAACAAGTTGCTTTTCGACGTAATCTGAATGATGCCGCGACATTGGATAAATTTGTTTCCATATTCCCATCTGCGTATTCACTGGATTTGCTTTATCTACTTACTTATGCCGACTTGTCAGCCGTTAGCCCTGTAGTTTGGACACAATGGAAGCATGATTTGCTTACCGAGCTTTATACAAAAACGAAAAAAATGTTTAACGAAAAATTATCGGGAAAAGAGTTACTTTATCCGCCAAGCGTTGATAATTTAAATCAGGAAGAACCTTCCCACAGCGTAAAAGTTAATGAACATATAAATTCAATTAATGATATTGGGTATTTGCAGAACTATTCAATAGAAGAAATAAATGAACATATAAATGAAATAGAAAGCGGAAAAAAAGTTGCCGTGTTTTTCAAACAAGTTGAGAATTTTACAAGTATTACTATTATTACCAGGAATGCACCATCGCTACTTTCTAAATTATGCGGTGCATTAGCAATAAATGATTTGAATATTCATAGTGCAAAAATATTTACTCGCCAAGATGGAATAGTGATTGACAATTTTCAAGTCAGCAATTTTCATCAAAACTCTCAAGTGGAAAGAAGTCGTTATGAAAAAATTATTGCTAATATTATCTCTGCTGTTGAAAATGAACTTCCAATTACACAGGAGTTTAATAAAATAAAATCAAAATGGTGGCGATTGGAAAACAAGTTTTTCGGAAGAACTCCGAAAATTAAAATTGAATTTGAGAAACACCAAAAATTTACAATTATTGATGTTTTTGCGCCTGATCAGCTTGGATTGTTGTATCAAATAACCCAAGTAATGCAAGAGCTAAATTTGGAAATTTTTTACGCAAAAATTGCAACCAAAGAAGACGGTGTTGTTGATACATTTTATGTGTTGGATAAAAATCAGCATTTTGTTCCATTAGAAAATCGTGAGCTCATAGTAATTGAACTAACTAAAGCAATTGAAGAAATATTATAAGGAGTATTTTGAATTTTTTTAACAGATCAAATTCGGTCGGTGTTTTCGATTCGGGAATAGGCGGTTTAACCGTTGTAAAAAAAATCAATTCATTTTTACCGAACGAAGGAATCGTTTATTTTGGCGATACGGCGAGAGTTCCATACGGCTCTAAGTCAAATTCAACGGTTATCGAATATTCAATTCAAGATGCTAATTTTTTAATTTCGAAAAATGTAAAAATCATTGTCGCTGCTTGTAATACGGCTTCGTCAGTTGCGCTCGATTCGTTAAGGAAAAAATTTAATGTGCCGATTATAGGAATGATTGAGCCCGGAGCAAAAATGGCTGCTAAAAATACTAAATCGGGTAAAATTGGAGTTATCGGAACCAATGCAACAATTAATAACAAAGCATATTCATTAGAGTTAAAAAAACTTGATAAACAATTATCAGTAATAGAAAAAGCGTGCCCACTACTTGTTCCATTGGCTGAAGAAGGCTGGATTAACCATAAAGCTACATACGCAATAGCAGAAGAATATCTTGCAGACTTACGGAATGCAAATATTGACACTCTAATTCTTGGCTGCACACACTATCCCATACTCGCCGATGTCATTCAAAATGTAATGGGCAAATCTGTAAAACTAATAGATTCCGGAACAGCGGCTTCTATGATTGTAGAAGAATATTTAGAAGGGCGTAATTTAAAAAATCAATCCGCTGTACTGGGAAACAACGAATATTATGTTAGTGATTTGCCAATTAAATTTAAGGAAGTTGCGCAACGTTTCCTCGGCAAGGAAATTAAAGATGTAACTAAAATTGAGGCGGAAGATTTATGGAGAATGTAAATTTCAAGATATAGTTCTCATACTTAAATCATTTTAATTTCACATAATGCTTTCTCTAATGTAATTCCGTTCGCTATTATTCATTTCAAATAAATCAAAAATCATATTATCAATAATTTTAATTTGTAAATCATCGGTTAATGCTTTATCTACTAATAAAATAATTTGACTGTTGATTTTTTTATTGAAAATCGGCAATGGTAATTGCTCTAAGTTTCCGCGTAAAATTTTAATGGAGTTAAATTTCTTCCGATAAATAAAATTAAATAATGATGAATTAAATAATGCCAATATTACTTTAATCGGATAGTCTTTAATGTTTGGAATGAGAATATTGGCGCTATTTAGCGTAAGTTTTTGCTGATTATCATATGCAAAAACGAGTTTACCGCAAATGAATTTATAAATCAATTTTTCATCGGTGCGATATTTGTTAGTTGGCGCAACCTGTTGAAATTTTTCGGGTTCAAATTTTATAAAATTTGTTGCTTTGGAAAGATTGTAACAGCTTACATCTTTTCCCTTGTAAATTTCTTCATAACCATCGGTCTTATTTGGTCGAATAAATTTTTTGTTGTTTCCGGTAACAATACCTAATGCCCACTCGGCATTGCCTTTAAGTGTTGTGTGCTTCTTTGAAAAAACTCTATTGATTATTGCAGCATCAATTTCATTTTTATCAATATCAAAAATAAAATCAATGTTTTCTGAAAATCTTTTTTGTTTGACTGTAAATGAATTTTTGCAAATTATGTTTACAACTTGATTAGCTTCAATTGATTTTTTCAAATCAAGACGAATTACGTTTGTAAAAACATTTGTGAATACCCTGCCCAACTTTTCAATTTTTTGAATATTTGTTTCACTTAAAATAATTTTTCTGATATCGCGATGAGTTTTAATATTCAAAATTGATTCCGGCAAAATGTACGATAGTATTCCACCCGGTTTTAACAAAGAAAGTCCTTTCAGCAAAAAATAAGAATACGATTCCATAGATTTGATTGCAGAATATTTTTCTTTCAATACCATTTTTGTTTCGCCATTATAATGCGAACCCCAAGGCGGATTCGTAAAAATAAGATCAAAATCTTTCGGTATTACAGTTTTATTGGCGACTTGAAATTCTTCAATTTCTGTTAAAGAATTTAATTGATATATTTTGGGATTAAATGTTAGTGATTTGTATTTAAGCAAAAGATTAATTTTACAAATAAATACTGCAATTGGATCAATATCAAAGCCGTAAATATTATGGGGATTAATGTCCTTATCATTAATATTTAACAAAAATTGTCCCGTTCCACAGCATGGATCAAGAACCGTAGATGATTTTTGTATGTGTTCGGAAATTATATTTTTTACTATTTCTTGTGGTGTGTAATACGAACCTTGCTTTGCTTTTTCTCCTTCACTTTTAACGGACTGATAAATTATCCCAAGAATGTCATGATGCTTTGATAAATTAAAATTTAAGATACCTAAATAATTATTATTTAATTTAATAATATTAAATTTATTAAAAGCATTCTTTAGAATACGCAGCACATATTTGTTTTTAAAATCCTTTGATTTAAACTCTAATATTTTTTTAATGTTTTTATTGTAAATAAAATTTTCTTTTAGTAGTAAGTTTATTGACAAATAAAATATTGCGATTTCGATGGATAACGAATTGTCAATTATATAATTGACGGAATTCAAAAATTCGCCGTCGCTCTTAAATTCAGAAAAATATTTTTGGGGAATAAATTTTTTAGAAGAATTGCGTTTGTTTGCTCTGCTGTTAAGCCTTGTTATTTCTCCATTTTCAATTTTGTTCTTTAATGAAATAATTTGTGATTTGTCAAAATATTGTCCTTCTTTTTTTTCAATCGGGAATAAATATTTGTGCTTAATCCAATTTTTAATTGTTGCTTCAGAAACTCCGAGAATTTCAGCACTTTTTTTAGCATTAATTAGTTTTTTCATTTAGAGGTTATCTTTTTTGAGATAAAACCATTGAAAATTTAGGGAAATAATCATTTTACAAAAAGAGCAGTTTTATTGAACTTACAAAAATACAAATGTTCTTAGGAGCTTAAGCTTCTGCTGTAATAGTGAATTCCGCAAATAGTTTTAGAATCAATTATTTCTCCGTTTGAAAATTTTTCCTCAATTTCTTCTAACGAAAATTCAAAAACTTCCATACCGTATTCCCCTTCTTCCCTATCGGCATTGCCCGAAGTTAAGTTCTTTGCTAAATAAACATGGAGCAATTCTGTGCAAAATCCGGGTGATGTTGCGATGTTTCCGAGTTTAATAATAGAGTTAGAAACATAACCGGTTTCTTCGGTTAATTCCCTTTCGGCACAAATAAGCGGGTCTTCGTCTTTCTCCAATTTTCCGGCAGGCAATTCAAGAAATTTTTTCCCAAACGGATAGCGGTACTGAGTAACCATAACAATTTTTCCCTCGTCGGTTACGGGAACAACAACAGAACCGCCGTTATGAATTACAACTTCGCGAATTCCATCGTTGCCTGAATTGTATTTGATGTTATCAACTTTTACATCAAAAACCCGTCCTTCAAAAATTATTTTGCTGTCGGTTATTTTGAAGTTAGTCATAGTAAGGAATTATTTCGTGTCCGAGATATTTAAGCACTGCAGTAATTACTCCAAGGTCATCCATATATCCGACTAATGGAGTAATGTCGGGAATTAAATCAATCGGCGTAATAAAATAAATTAATGCTCCGACAACAATTGATTTTCTGTACCACTGCACATTTGAGTCCATCATATACTTGTATAGAGCGACAACATCTTTAATAAAAGATACTTTTTTACCCGTCCTTTCTACCTTTTCCCAAAGTTTTTCTTCAACTTCTTCCTTACCGTATTCAAGGTTTTCTTCGGTTTTAAAATCGGAAGATATTTCTTTTATATCGGGATATTTTATTTCTTCATCATCCATTAAAATTACCTCTTATATTTATTATACCAATCAAAAATTGATTTCCACCAAAACTTAGCATTTTGCGGCTTCTGAACAAAGTGAGTTTCTTCAGGAAAAAACAGCAGCTTACTGTCAACGTTCATTTTCTGCAATACGGTAAACAACTGAAATGCCTGAGTGTACGGAATGCGAAAATCATTTCCACCGTGAACAATTAACATTGGAGTTTTGAAATTTGCGACATAAGTACTTGGCGACCATTTTTTATATAGCTCGGGATTTTGCCACGGAGTTCCGCCAAATTCCCATTCAACAAACCAAAGCTCTTCGGTTGAGCCGTACATACTTGCAGCATCGTAAACACCGTCGTGGCACAGCAGAGCGTTAAATCTGTCAGTATGTCCTTCAATCCAATTTATCATATATCCGCCGTACGAAGCTCCGGCTGCGAATGTATTATTCTTGTCGATAAAACCATATTGCTTTAACGCATTATCATAACTGTTCATCAAATCAGTGTAAGCCTTTCCGCCCCAATCTTTTGAAATTTCGTTTGTGAATTTCTGTCCGTAGCCCGTACTTCCGCGTGGATTAACAGCCACAACAACATAACCCGGCGAAGCAAACATTTGCAAATTCCATCTGTAATGAAAATCGTCTTCCCAATGACCCTGCGGTCCACCGTGTATTAAAAATATCAACGGATATTTTTTTGTCGCATCAAAAAACGGAGGCTTAACAAGAATGGATTGAACTTTTGCCCCGTTTGCACCGATGCTCCAAAATGTTTCTATGTCGTTCATCTCAATTGTGTTCAGTAAATTCAAATTTATGTGTGTGAGCTGCTTAAGAGAAGTTCCGTCTGTCTTAACTGAAAATATTTCGTAAGGCTGAGTTGAACGCTGCTGCTTAAAATATAACGTTTCGCCATCGTTTGCCAAAAGCAAATTAACATTGACTCGTTTGTTCAGCACAGTATTAACATTTCCATTTTTTATGTTCACGTTAAAAATAGAATTATAAATTTCATTTGCCGAAGTAAAGTAAATGCTTTTTGAATCTTTCGCCCAAACAATTTCGCCTATGGAAAGATCTTTATTGAGAGGAATGTAGCGGACTGTTTTTGAATCTATTGAATAAATAGCCAATCTCTTTTTGTCAGCTTCAAAACCTGCGTGTTTCATTGATGAGAAAGCAATGAATTTCCCGTTTGGAGAATAAACCGGCTGAGTATCGCTGCCGTTGCTTTGGGAAATTTTAACCGCTTCAAAATTTTTGCCGGTGTTTAGTTTTGAAATGTCAACAACAAAAATATCGTTGTTTGTGCTTGTCGCAACAACTTTATCGGGATTCATTGTAAAAGCCACTTTGCTGCCGTCATTTGAAAAAGTGTAATCGTGTCCGCTTCCCAAATCCACCGGGGGAACATCGTGAGGACTGTTTAGAGTTAAATCATAATATTTATTTGAATTTATATATTTTAAGAATAAATGACTTCTTTTTTCTCCACGCCAATGGTCCCAGTCGCGGAACATAAGCTCTGTTATTACTGTTACTTCTACCGGATTATTTTTCTTTGCAATGTCTTTTTCTTCATTACATTTTTGTGTTGAACAATCGGGATAAACATCGGAAATAAATAAGAACTTACTACCGTCGCTTGCCCAAACAAGTCCGCCGGCACCGGAATATAAGTCAGTAAGTTGAACTTCATTGTTTCCGGTTAAGTCACACATCCAAAATTGTCCGCCGCGGGAAAATGAAATATGTTTGCCGTCCGATGTAAATTTTGGTTGTGATTCATTTTTATCAGAGTTTTTCAAAACTCGCAAATTATTTCCATCCGAATCAACTAACCACAAATCAGTCTGCCCTGAATTCTCTTCCATTGAATATTTTGATTGAGAAAAAGCTATTGTTTTTCCATTTGGAGAAATATCCAACGAGCCGACTCTTTGCATTGCCCACATATCATCAACTGTTATGGAATGTTTTGTTTGTGCAGTTACTGTAAACTGTAAAAAGATAACAAAAATCGTGATTAAGTATTTCATTATTTCCTCATTAATAAAACAAATTATTTTTTATCATTTAATTTAATAATAATGATTAGCAAATAAAATTGTGAGTAGGATTTTCAGCAATTCAGAGTTAAAATTAAAACTAACGGCAGCAACTATTTACAGCATTAAATAAAAATATTTCGGCAGAAGTTCGGCAATAGCCGAATCAGGTTTAAGACTGACCGAATCTGGCTTAAGACTGATTTTTCCGGTTAATTTTTTCAAAATGAAAATTGTAGAACCGACTTTCTAGTCGGTTTATTTTTTTATTTTTTTAAAAAGAAACTTTACTGCTGTTTTTCAAAGTTTTTTCTACATTTAACAATGAACAA
>CAZXDS010000070.1:0-15345 GCA_964639525.1 uncultured Melioribacteraceae bacterium
CCTTATAAAGTAAGGAGATTTAATTTTTTCAATTTCCGCGATCATTTTCAGGATTCTTATTACGATAATGAAGTAACTCCATTGGTTTATAATCCGGAAGTTACAGTTCGTTCACGAGGTGTAATGGAAAAATGCTCTTTCTGTGTGCAAAAAATTTCTGCTGCACGTGAGGATGCAATTAGAGAAAAAAGAGAATTAAAACCTAATGAAATTGTTACTGCTTGTCAGCAGGCTTGTCCGGCAGATGCAATTTATTTCGGAGATTCAAACAATAAAGAGTCGTCTTTAATAAAATACAGAGAACATAAATTGGGATATCATGTTTTGGAAGAAACAAATGTGAGACCAAATATAACTTATATTGCTAAATTGCGAAATACTCATCCGGAGGAAGTATAAGTGAGTAATATTGTTGATTATAGAATTGAACCTCAGTTAGTTGAGGGAAATCCGGCACTCAGAGATATTGATGATGTTATTTCGGAGCCATTAAATACTAAACCGACTAAAGGGTATTTTATTGCCCTTTCAATAACTATTACAATGTTGATGATGGGAGTTATTGGTGTTGGTTTCTCATTTTATTATGGCGTTGGAATGTGGGGAAATAATAACCCTGTCGGTTGGGGTTTCCCGATTGTTAACTTTGTTTTTTGGGTTGGAATTGGACATGCGGGAACATTAATATCAGCCATTCTGTTTTTGCTTCGTCAAAGATGGAGAAACGGTATTGCACGATTTGCCGAAGGAATGACAATTTTCGCCGTAATGACAGCCGGACTATTTCCACTTATTCACGTGGGTCGTCCTTGGCTTGCCGGTTATTTGTTTCCGTATCCCAATCAGCACTCACTTTGGCCAAACTTTAACTCTCCTTTGCTTTGGGATGTTTTTGCGGTTTCGACATATTTTACAGTATCATTCATTTTTTGGTATGTCGGGCTCATTCCTGACTTTGCAATTTTACGCGATAGAACAAAAAACAAAATTAAAAAAACTATTTATTCTGTTACGAGTCTCGGTTGGAGAAATTCAAACAGACATTGGCAGCATTATGAAATGGTTTATCTTGTATTAGCGGGATTTGCAACACCGTTGGTTTTATCGGTTCATACAATTGTTAGTTTCGACTTTGCAGTCGCAGTGCTTCCCGGATGGCATTCAACAATATTTCCTCCGTATTTTGTAGCCGGTGCGGTTTTTTCCGGATTTGCCATGGTTCAAAATGTTTTGGTAATAATTCGAAAAGTATTCCATTACGAACATATAATTACTGTTGACACTTTGGAAAAGATGAATAAAGTCATTATTCTAACAGGCTCAATGGTTGGATATGCATATATGATGGAATTTTTCATTGCTTGGTACAGTGGAAATCCGATTGAACAATTTACTTTTGTAAATAGAGCATTAGGTCCGTACGCTTGGGCTTATTGGATAATGGTAAGTTGCAATGTGATTTTTCCGCAGTTATTCTGGTTTAAGAAAATCCGTCGTTCAATTCCAATAATGTTTGCAATTGCGGTTTTTGTAAATGTCGGTATGTGGTTTGAAAGATTTGTTATTACAGTTTCATCTCTTGCAAATGATTATTTACCTTCAAGCTGGGGTTATTTTACACCGACATTGACAGATATGGCAATATTAATAGGTAGTTTTGGATTTTTCTTTACATTTGTGCTGTTATTTGCTAAAACAATGCCTGTTGTTTCAATGGTTGAAGTTAAATCAATTACTGCCGGAGCACAACCTTCGCACGGAGATCATTAGAAATGAAAGAACAAAAATTATATTCATATTCAGCTTTATTCGATTCGCCCGATAAAATTATCCATGCGGCAAATGTAGTTCACGAAAAAGGTTACGAGAAATATGATATTCACACGCCTTATCCGGTTCATGGAATGGATTTTGCAATGAAACTTGGCCCATCTAAAATGGCTTATGTTGCTTTGGCTTTTGGGGTGCTGGGAACTTTAGGCTCGTTATTTATGATGTATTGGATGGGATCAATAGATTACCCTGTTATCGTCGGCGGAAAACCGTTTTTCTCTTTTCCCGCTTATGTTCCTATCATGTTTGAGCTTACAGTCCTTTCAGCAGCAGTAATGACAGTAGTTTCCATGCTTTTTGTGTTTTTCAAACTTCCTAATTTAAGTCATCCGCTTCACGATACTGAATATATGAAATCGGTAACATCCGATAAATTTGGTGTTACAATCGAAGCAGTGGATGAAAAATACAACGAAGATGAAATTAAAAAATTATTTTCTGAACTTGGAGCAATAAAAACATTTCATATTTATTATGATAATGAAGAGATTTCTGTTAAAAATGTTGCACTGCAGCCTAAATTTTTAGGATTTCTACTATTTGTGTTTATTTTTGTTGCCGGTTCAACCTACTTTACATTAAATAAATTAATGTTTATGCTGCCGTTTAATTGGATGCGTGAACAATCAAAAGTAACCGTACAAGAAAAATCAACTTTTTTTGCAGATGGATTTGGAATGCGGATGCCTGTAAAAGGAACGGTTGCACGTGGCAAAATGCCATATCTTTTTAAAGGAAAACCGGATTTAGCAGGAACAACATTAAAAAATCCATTGCTTCCAACAAAAATGAATCTTGAACTCGGGAAGAAAAAATTTAATATTTACTGTTCTCCTTGTCATGGATATTTTGCAAAAGGTGATAGCAGGCTTCACGGACAATTTCCCAATCCGCCGAGTTTACATTCGGCAAAAGTACGTAATTGGCAAGATGGGAGAATTTACGCAGTAATTATGGATGGACAAAATATTATGCCGTCTTACGCCTCACAATTAGAATACAATGAAAGGTGGGCAGTAATTTTATATGTAAGAGCACTACAAAGAGCATTAAATGCTAAGGAGTCTGATTTATAATGAGCATTTCTTCAAATATAGGTTATGAAAAGAAAGGAATTCCCGAATCATTTTTCAGAGTTGGTATTGCATTATTTGTTGTCGGCTTTGTGCTCGTGTTGCTTGGTTATTTTACAAATCCGGTTAGGAGTGCTTTTAATAATATTGTTTTACTGATGCTTCTTGTAAGTGTCGGTGTTGGTTCGTTATTCTTGATTGCACTTGAACATATTGTTGGAGCGGTTTGGAGTACACCTTTCCGAAGAATATTTGAGTTTCTTGCTTCAACGGTTTTGATTTTACCATTAATATTTATTCCTATCTATTTTAATATGCACGATGTTTTCCATTGGATGCATCGCGCCGTTGTTGAGAGCGACCCAATTCTAAGTTCAAAAAGTGCATACTTAAATCAACCGTTCTTTTTAATAAGGTGGATTATTTATTATGTGATTTGGGTTGCATTTTACTTTTTATTTACCGGAAATTCAAAAAAGCAGGATAATACGGGAGATCAAAGTTATACTCGAAAAAATGTTCGTCTTGCTGCAGCTTTTATACCAATTTTTGCTTTAACTATTTCATTTTCAGCTATTGATATGATAATGAGTTTAGAACCTCATTGGTTTTCAACAATTTTTGGTGTTTATTATTTTGCAGGAACATTTCTTACTTCTTTGTCTGCCGGAACTTTTCTAATTATTTATTTGAATAAAAAAGGATATTTATTCAAGGGAATAAACCAAGATCATTATTACAGTTTTGGTGCTTTGTTGTTTGCATTCATAAATTTTTGGGCTTATATCGCTTTTAGCCAATATTTACTTATTTGGTATGGAAATCTTCCGGAAGAGACATCTTGGTTTTTACATAGATGGCACGGAAGCTGGATATATTTTTCAATATTTCTTTTGGTAGTTCATTTTGTAATTCCTTATGCTTTATTATTATCACAGCCGTCAAAAATGAATCCAAAACGGTTGCATTGGATGTCAATTTGGATATTTTTTGCTACAATAGTGGATTTGATTTGGTTAATATTACCTGCGTTTTCAACAGAGGGATTTATTTTCGGCTGGATTGAAATCGGATTTATTGCCTTTGGTATTGGAATTGTGATGGTAATGTTTTCACTTAAAGCGAAAAAAGAAAATCTCATCCCAATTGGAGATCCTAAGTTAATGCGTGGAATTAATTTTAAACTTTAAGACTTTTTAACGTTATGTCAAAAAAAGAAAATAACATAGAACCGGAATTAAATTATAAAAATATTGCGAAAAATCCCGTTAGGGCATTTCCAATTGTATTTGTTTACTTTTTTGTAATTGCGTTATTTCTTGGAATGTATTTTGTGAGTCAATTAGATACTATTTCATTTAATACTATTCCCGGTACTGCATTAGATACCTTAAACATTGTTCGTGATGTTCAAATGAAAAAAGGCGGAATTAAGCCTGCTGTTGATTTATCAATTTTGAAAGCACCTTCGCCTGAACTAATTGCACAAGGCAAAAAAATATTTGAAGCTGCATGCGCATCATGCCACGGAACTGAAGGGAAAGGAGATGGTGCTGCAAGTGTTGCATTAAATCCGAAACCGAGAAATTTTCATTCAAAAGACGGATGGACAAACGGACGAACTATTTACGATATTTATAAAACGGTAAATAATGGTGTTGCCGGAACAGGAATGACGGCTTACGAATATATGTCGCCATCCGACAGAATTGCAGCTATTTTATTTATTCAAACATTAACTGACTTTCCGCAAACTACCGATGAATTGATTGCCAAATTAGATGCCGAGTTTAATTTATCAAAAGGTGTTGTAGAACCGAATCAAATACCTGTCAGACTTGCTGTTAAGAAAATTGAAAATGAAAATAAAGCATTAAGGGATAAGATTATAAAATATTTTGATTCCAAATCAATTTCGGAAATGAATGGGGCTAAAATATTTAAGCAATATTCCATTTCTCCAAATGAATACTTCCCGGTTTTAATATCAAATTTTAAAAGTGTTAAAACGGTTAATAATTTTATTGCCTCGATTTCGTATTCACCTGAACAATACGGATTTAGGGATTCTATTATTAACTTGTCATCTGCTGAATGGGCTTCATTGTTTTCCTATTTTAAGGAAATAACATTAGCCGTATTTTCAGGGTAATCTAAGAAATGTTTCGTTTTTTAAGTAAAAAAAATATCACAACATTATTTATGCTGTTTATTCCGATATTAATATTGTTCGGTAACCAACAGAATGAAATTGAAATTGGCATTGATGAACATCTTGGGGCTAAATTGCCGCTAAACGCTGTTTTTGTTAAAGCAAACGGTGATACTCTTAAACTTAGCGAGATGATAAATAAACCTTTTTTATTGGATCTAGTTTACTACAATTGTCCCGGGATTTGTCATCCTTTATTAACTGAGTTAGTTTGGGCTGTTGACAGACTTCAGATGGAACCGGGAAAGAGTTTTCAAGTTGTAACGTTAAGTTTTGATTCGCGCGAAAATCATAATCTTGCTGCAAAATGGAAAAAGAATTATCTGAATTCTATGAAAAGGAAAATGCCCGAAGGTTCTTGGCTTTTTCTTACCGGGGATTCTGTAAATATAAAAAAAATCACGGATGTTGTTGGATTTCACTACAAACCGAATGATAAAAATTTTGTTCATGCCGGTGCAGTAGTTGCAGTTTCACCTGATGGTAAAATATCGCGTTACATTTATGGTTCCACATTTAACCCGTTTGATTTAAAAATGGCATTAATAGATGCCCATTTATGCCGTTAGTTCTGAGATACTTGGTATGGTAATAATTGGGTTTATTGGAGTATGGTTAGTAATAAATTCATTCAAAATTTTAAAAAGTAATAGTACGGCTGTTTTACGAAAAACATTTATGAATATAAACATTTATGTTCTTGTGGTCGTTACTTTAATTTCACTTGATAATATATTTTTGTCAGCAGTTTAAGGAATTTATAATAATGGAATTTTTTGACAAACTTGTTATACCGCAATCTTTAGAGCATATTGAACTTTTAAAAAGTTTATCAGTTGTTATGTTGATGATTTTGCTTCCGTATTTGGGAGTTTTGCTCGGGTCATCATTTTTTTCTGTAATATTTTTTAAGAAAGGTAAATCGACCAAAAACAAAATTTATCTAAAATTTTCTAAAGACCTGATAGATTTAATTACTGTTGCTAAAAGTTCGGCAATTGCTTTAAGCATTATCCCAATGTTTAGTTATCTTTTGCTTTATTCACAGTTGCTGCAAGGTTCGGGAGCGAGTATTTCTAACAATTTAACATTCACTATTTTGATAATGTTAGCTGCTGTGTTTTCGATTTATACATATAAATACAGTTTCCGATTGTCAAAAGTATTGAACGCTGCATCAGTAAATGAAGACAACTCCGAATCGGATGAAATCAAAGATGATTTAATAAATTTAAAATCAGCAACATATAAGCTGCTATTCAAATCCGGCGTATTTGGTGTAATTCTACTGTTTATTGCATCTTACTTATTTATTGGAATTACTCAATTTGTAAACAACAGTAGTCGTTGGAGTAGTGGTAATTCCATTTTAAATCTTATTTTTTCTTCAGAGACAATAATTTACTTCTTTTATTTTCTTTCTGCTTCTTTATCAATAACAGGTGCGTTTGTTCTGTATAAATACTTAAAATCAGATTATGATGGTGATGATAAATATAAAGATTATGTCCAGAAGTTTTCATTAAAAACAGTAATGATTTTCATACTTGTTATGCCTCTTTTAATGTTTATACAAGTTACTACAATTCCTAAAGATTCACTCTCGAATTATACATTTATATTTGCCGGTTTAATTCTGCTTGTATTGTTTTTAATCAGTATATATTTATATTTTATGATTAGGGAATCACACCTTAAATATAGAAGTAATATTATGTTTTTAATGCTTGTGCTTTTTGGCTTTATGATACTGCAGCTGCAAAGTTCATTTGATACTACTTCCCAATTACACGATAAAGTTTTGGAGGCAAGTTATTCCTCATACTTAAAAGAATTTAAAGGTTCATTGGGAATTGAAACCGAAGTCCCTGTTAGTGGAGAAGCAATATTTAAAGCAAAATGTAGCGCGTGCCATAGTTTTGATAAAAGAATTGTTGGTCCTCCATACAACGAAACATTACCCCAGTTTGAAAATAATATGAGCGGTTTGGAAGATTTTATTGCACATCCGCGTAAAATCAATCCGGCTTATCCTGCAATGCCGGCTCAAGGTTTAAAACCAAATGAAGTTAAAGCTATTGCCTCATATATTATGGAAACTTACAAAAAGAATAAGAAGTAAATGTATTATAGCATAAGATTAAAATTTAAACATCCGTCAAAAATGATGAAATAAAAAGGGAATATTTGATTTAGTTATATTTTATGTGAGAATACTTTAAAATTTTGGTGTGGTATTAGTCCAATAAAATAACGTTTGTTCTATATTTACAGAAAAGTGTTTCTTAAAGAATGTCTGCTTATATTTGGAAACGTTAGCAGCAATGTTAGACGATACTAAAAACACGAACGGACAGAATAAATAGATATACATACATCTAAAATGACAGTTACAATAATCGCAATATTTTGCAGTTTACTTCTAGTCGCTTATTTGTTTGACTTGACTTCATCCAAAACAAAAATTCCATCTGCAATTCTATTGTTGCTTTCAGGTTGGTTAATTAAACAATCCGTTAATTTTTTTAACCTTTACATTCCCGATTTTTCATCTATCCTTCCGATTTTAGGAACAATCGGTCTTATTTTGATCGTGTTTGAAGGTTCTTTAGAACTTGAGCTGAATAAATCAAAAATTGGACTTGTGAAAAAAACATTTTTCGGAGCACTGATTCCATTGATTGCATTGGCGTTTTTACTTGCATTTATGTTCAGTTATTTTGGAAAGTTTGGATTTCATGATAGTTTGATAAATGCAATTCCTTTCTGTGTTATCAGTAGTGCTATTGCAATTCCAAGCGTTATCAACCTAACAGCATCCGATAGAGAATTTGTAATTTATGAAAGTAGTTTGTCGGATATTTTAGGAGTACTAATTTTCAATTTTATTGCTTTAAATGAAGCGATTACCATTTTTTCTTTTGGACACTTCCTATTGCAGCTTCTGATTATTTTTGTCATTTCATTTGTTGCAACAATAGGGCTTTCTTTACTTCTCAGCAAAATTGAGCATCACGTTAAATTTATTCCAATAACACTGATTGTTATTTGGATTTATGCCGTTTCAAAAATCTTTCACTTGCCCGGACTGATATTTATTTTGCTATTCGGTTTGTTCATTGGAAACCTTGATGAGTTAAAGCATTTTAAATGGATTGAAAAATTTAAACCTGATGAATTAAATAAAGAAGTTCAAAAATACAAAGAGCTTACAATTGAAGCAGCATTTTTAGTCAGAGCTTTATTTTTTCTGCTATTTGGTTTTCTTATTAAAACATCGGAACTTCTTAATTCCGAAACATTCTTGTGGGCGTTAGCAATCGTATTTTTCATTTTCATTTTTCGGGCTATTCAGCTTAAACTATCCAAAATTCCTTTACATCCGCTACTGTTTATTGCACCGCGCGGACTTATCACAATACTTCTGTTTCTATAAATAGAATCAACACAGAATATTGCTCTCGTAAATAAATCACTAATCATTCAAGTTATAGTTTTAACAGCCCTGCTGATGATGATAGTGCTAATGACAACTAAATCTGAAAAAAACGGAACATTTTAATATAGAGCAATTAAATAATTTAATACGCCATTTAAAATTTTCACGGTATAAATACTTTATTTTCGTAAAATAAAAAAAACTATTGACTTTCGTTTTTTTTTTTTTATACTTTTATATTCAAAAATGAAAATTATACTGTTGAGGGCAAACTGACTGTATTTTCACATATTCCTTTTTATCAATCCATTGTTACTACTGTAACCGAAAGTATAAAAGAAATATTGAGATTTACACCAACCAACAACAATTCCGAATATGATAATAAACAATTAAACTTGCAGTGGATTTTATTCTTTGTTGCTTTTTATTTGTTATCCGCTGTGCTTCTCTTTTCTGGCATTACAAAAAAAAATGACCCGTTACCGCTTTTAAATACACTAAAGCAAATAACTTTTTTACCAACAGAATTACAGATAATAATAGCCACACTTTTACCGGTTGTGGAAATTGGTTTGGCTTTGTTAATGGTAACGAAAACTAAACCAAAATTAACATTACCAATTGTTACAGCTATGTTGGGTTTGTTTTTGGTGTTTAGTATATATGGAACAGTTGCCGGTTATGGAGCTGATTACGGGTGCTTTGGTGATGTTGTGAAAAGTAGTTTTGGTTGGGGAATGATTTTGAGAAATGCAGTTTTTTTTATTTTAAGTTTAATAATAAATTTTATTGCTTGGCCGAGCAAAATAAATAATAATAAATAATTTAGGAGGTTTCAAATGAAAAAACTTAGTATGCTGAATTTATCTTATCGAGAACTATTAGCGGAAGAAAAAAGAAAGGTTACGGGAGGTAGAACTGTTGCCCCTTGCCTTTCTGTTTGTTGTGAGTGTGATAATGGTGATAACTCAAATTGGAAAACAAATTCGGCTGAAACCCAAAAAAATGCGGGTTAAATCGATTTAAACTAATATCCCAAGTAGTATTACTTGGGATATTTTATAGAGGAGAAAATGAGTAATAAATTAGATGTTGAAATATTCCAGGTTGGTAGTAATAACTATTTTTATTGTAAATCGAAAAAACAAATGCACCTTTGTCCCGATGAACTAAAAGGAATATTACTTGATAAACGGAGTTTTGATGAAACAATTGACGAAAGCAAGAGAGATTGTAGAAATTATTATTTAAAAAAATATGAATATTTACTCAGCAACAATTATTTTGAAATTAAGGAACCAGTTCGTCTCAAAAATAGGCTTGACCCTTCAGAAATTGAACATTATATTGCTAATTCTTACCGTATTGTTTTTGAGGTAACAGAAAATTGTAATCTTAATTGCAAATATTGTGGTTATGGTGAATACTATACTACGCATGGTGTGAGAAAAAATAATTCTATCAGATTTGAAACTGCAAAGACTATAATTGATTTCTTTTTTGAAAAATGGAAATCAAAAATATCGTTGAATCACAAAAAGTTTAATCGATTAATCCAGTTTTATGGCGGAGAACCTCTTCTAAATTTCAATGTTATAAAACGTATTGTTGAATATACTGAAAAAAAAGACATGATGTGTAGATATTCCATGACTACGAATGGTATGCTACTTCCCAAGTATATGGATTTTCTAGCTATGCACAAATTTTCTCTTTTGATAAGTTTAGATGGTCCTAAAATTAATAATAAATTTAGAATTACAAAAAATAATAAGAATTCGTTTGATACCGTTTTTTCAAATATTAAAAAATTACAGAAGAACCACCCCATTTACTTTAGGGAAAATGTCCGATTTAATTGTGTATTAAATACAACGAGTAATATTGATGAGATAAATAACTTTTTTATGTCGAACTTCAGTAAAAAACCTGAACTATCTGAAATTACTGCAATAGGTATTGCCAAAGAAAAGAAAAAAGATTTTCTCAGAATATTCAAGAGTAGAGCAAAATGTTTAGAAGAATCAAAATTTCAAACAAATCATAATTTGGAAAAGAATCCATTCTATAATGATTTTGTCGTTTTTCTTTTTGATTTTGCACCAGGTTTTTATTATTCATATAACCAATTATTAAATGGGAACTTTTTAGATAGTGAGATACAGACAGGTTCTTGCCGGCCATACATTAATCGAATTTATGTGACTGCTTCAGGTAAAATTCTACATTGTAATTTTATTGAGCCAAAATATATTCTTGGAGAAGTTCAGAATAATAATGTGATAATTATAAAAGGTCAAGTAACTAGTATGTACAATGATTTACTAGAAAGTATAGGAGAACAATGTAAAAAATGTTACAGAGTATTTAGTTGTAGAAAATGTTTATTCCTTAATGTACATTCAAAAGGTGAACATTTCAGTTGTGATGGATATTTATCAAAAAAAGGTTTAAATGAATTACTAATTGAACAAATTAAATACTTCGAAAATAATAGGCAATTGTATTCCCACATAAAAAATAATTTGAGACTAATTTAAGAATAGATTAAATGAATAGTGGAAAAGATAAAAAAAAGAAAATAGTTTTTATTGAACCTTACGTTTATACTAATAGAAACACTAAAGAATATCTATTTCTCAATACTCTTGACGGAAGAAAAATAATTATAAATAACCCAAGTTCTAAATTAAAAAGGCTTTTAAACGAGTTATTTAATAATAATTTTGTTGCTAGTATAAATGGAAATATTTTGTCTTTTTTAGATATTAAGAATTTCATAAGTGAAATCCGTGAGAAGTATATTGGCGATATTATCGATCAAGGCGGGGAAAATGTTCCAGTTCAATTTTCACCAATTATCAACATACAAGAGGCAAAAACCTTTAATGGATGGAATATTGAAAAAAATCTTTTGGGCAATATTAATTCATTAGAGATTTCATTAAATAATAATTCCAAAAAAAAACTTTCATCATTAAGAATAATTGAGAATTACATAAGAAATCCGGGGAAAATATTGTATGAAATCAATATTGAATTACTAAGCGAATTGTTAGATTTATCAAAATATCATTCGTATTGGGACATAAATATAGTAGGTGCCAATATATTTAAATATACATGGCTGAAAAATATCTTTAACCAGATTATAGATTTAGAAAATAGAATTAATTATTCGGTCCCTTTTTCTAAGGAGAATTATAATTATTTTAATAATAATAAAAATATTTATAACTTAAAAAATACAAAATTTTTCTTTCTCCATAAAGATTTGAACAGTCAAATAAAGTTAATCAAAGACAAGCAACTACATTTGAATATAATTATAGATGATTTCTGTAATATAGAACCTATAGAACAATTGTTAGACGCTTTTAAATTATTTAATTTTACTTTTTATCCATCAAGTATTTATATTCAAAAGTCGAGTAATGTAGAATATACGAAAGAAGAACTATTTAATAATACTCAAGATATGGAAAAAATCTTGTTAAAAGGGGAAGTAAACCCACTGCTTTATGGCAAATTATATATTAGAGAAGACTCAGCAGTTTATTCAAATATATATAAAGATAAATTAGGTAAACTTTCCAAGGATTCTTTTAAGGAAATCATAAGAATTGAGATTGAAAACAGAAGAAATTGGTTTGAAACAAGGCAAGATGCAAAACCTTGTAAAAACTGTTTATTCAATCTTATTTGTCCGCCTATATCTCAGTTCGAGTGGGAATTAAATCAATTTGATAATTGTTTGTTTTATGAATGATAATTAAAATAATGGTTACAAAGTAATATTCACTTTATAGAAGAAGCAAAACTGCTTCTGAAACGATCACTAATATTTTTAAAAGGAATTAATCAAATGAATTATTTATTAAAAATTACAATTCTCATATTATATGCTTTCGTATCTCAAAATGCACAAAACAAACCAGAAGTGATACGTTTTAATGAAAAAACATTAATTAATTCAGAAAATAAAAAATACTTTTTAGATAACCCGTTAAAAATTATTGAATGCAATAAAAATATAGTTATACTGGATAAGAGTTCTCCTTTCGTAAAAATATTTGATTTAAATGGTAAATTCATAAAATTTTTTGGTATAAAAGGGAAAGGCCCAGGAGAGTTTTTAGCACCAGTATTAATAAAAAGTTATGCAGATTCTTTGCTGTATATTTATGATTGGAGAAGAATGGAAATATCAGTTTTTACTATCAGTGGAGATTACCTTAAGTATTTTAAATTTAATGATATGATTAAAGATTTTGAGGTCTTAAAAAAAAATCAGATAGTTTATTCGATGAGAAATATGAATAAAATTAGATTGAATGAAGCATCCGATTATAAAATATTTTTATATCGAGATTCTCAAAATATTTTGCTTGATTCAATAAAAGTTGATGATAAAATTTGGTTTGGAAAAAGAAAATTACTTATGTCTTTACCTTTTATCAGAAAAAAGTATTTTTATATAAATAAACTAAATAATATTATAATTATAGATAATAAATCATTTAAGTTTAAAATTATTGATTCTAAAATTTTAAGTTATAATATTAAAGAACATGTTCAAAAAATTGGACCAAAAATTACAATAAAAGATCAGAATGAATATTTTAATACTAAGATTATTGTTGATCCTGAAGGGAATAGATTAGATAAAATACCGCTTGATGTTCGAAATTCAATAAAATTTCCTATATATAAACCACGTATTGCTTCAATTATATATGATTCGAATGATGATTATGTTTGGATAAAGGTGTATGCTAAAGAAAAACAATATGATAAGTATGAAATATTTCATAAAGATGGAGTCTATTTAAAAACTGTTCTAATAAAGAAAAACTTACTAAAGAATCCATTAATTATTAATGAGCATTATTTTTTACAAGTAGCTTATTTAGATGGTTTACCTGTCATTAAAAAATATTCGAAACAGAATTAGATTACCAATGAAATGCTAAGCAATAATTTTTCTTTTTTGCCTCAATTTGATGCAATGGATTGTGGTCCCGCTTGCCTTAGTATGATTGCCAAATATTACGGTAAGCAATATTCATTACAATATTTACGAGAAAAATGTTCAATAACTAACGGAGGTGTTAGTTTATTAGGTATTAGTGATGCGGCTGAATCAATCAATTTTAGAACAATCTCAGTCAAAATAAATTTTGAACAATTAAGAAAAGAAGCAGTTTTACCAGCCATTCTTCATTGGAATCAAAACCACTTTATAGTAATATACAAGATTTCAAACACAAAAGTTTATGTAGCTGATCCTGCAGTTGGCAAGATAAAATATAACAAAGAAGAATTCTTAAAAGGATGGTATAGCAAAGGAGATAATGAAGGTATTTGTCTTCTTTTAGAACCCACTTCAAAATTTTTTCAAATAAAAGAAGAGCATAAATCGAAAGCTAATTTTAAGTCTTTGCTTTATTTTACAAAACAGTATAAATTTTTTTTCTTCCAATTATTTCTAAGTATTCTTTTAGCAAGTATTATTCAGTTAATATTCCCATTTTTAACTCAGGCAATTGTTGATTATGGTATTACAAATAAATCAATCCAATTTATCTATTTAATTTTATTAGCTCAGATTGTACTAACCATAAGCAGGACATTAGTTGAATTTTTTAGAAGTTGGATATTACTTCATATAAGTACAAGATTTAATATTGGGTTTGTAGCGGCATTTTTATTTAAGCTGATGAAACTGCCCATTAGTTTTTTTGATACGAGGTCAATTGGTGATATTTTACAAAGAATTGCAGATCATAGAAGAATTGAAGCTTTTCTTACATCAACATTCTTAAATGTTTTTTACTCATTCCTTAATCTTTTAATTTACGGCATAGTATTACTGGTCTATAGTTCCAAGATATTTATCGTTTTTTTAGTAGGAAGTATTTTATATGTTTTATGGATAAGTATATTTTTGAGAAAGAGGAAAGAGTTAGACTATAAAAAATTTAGTAAATTAACAGAAAATCAAAATATACTAATACAAATAGTTAAAGGTATTCAAGAAATTAAATTAAACAGTTGTGAAAAGCATAAAAGATGGGAATGGGAAGAATTAAATGCTAATCTTTTTAAGGTTAATATTTCAAGTCTTCGTCTTGAGCAATATCAACAAGCCGGCTCAATTTTTATTAATGAGACAAAAAACATACTCATAACATTTTTAGCAGCAAAAGCTGTTATTGAAAATGAATTTACACTGGGTGCTATGTTGGCAATACAATTTATTCTCGGATATTTGAATAGACCACTTGAACAGATTTTGAGTTTTATTTGGCTTTGGCAAGATGCCAAAATCAGTTTTGAAAGAATAAATGAAATATATGATACAGAAGATGAAATTGTTAAAAAAGACACATCTAAAAAAGCAGCTATTGAAAATATGGACATAATAACAATAAGTAACCTATTTTTTAGTTATAATAATTCTGAAAATTATGTACTAAATAATATGAGTTTCACAATTAATAGGGATGAAACTATTGCGATAGTTGGTTCCAGCGGCAGCGGCAAAACTACATTGATTAAACTTTTACTTGCATTCTACAAACCTACAAGTGGAAAAATTGTGATAGGCAAAAAGAATTTATTAGAATTGAATTACGATGATTGGCGAAAAAAATGCGGTGTAGTAATGCAGGATGGTTATATATTTTCCGACACAATCGAAAATAATATTGCAATGTATGATGATAGTAAACAGCGATTCAGGAGCAAAAAAAATAATTTCCAAGAAATAGGTCAAAAATGGT
>CAZXDS010000071.1:0-15164 GCA_964639525.1 uncultured Melioribacteraceae bacterium
TATTTTTATTTTAGAGATTTCTAAAAGAAAAGATGCTTACAAGTAGGTTCCCAATTAAAAAAACCGATAACCTAGTTTCAGGTTATCGGTCTTAAATAATTCCAAGGTCTCCACTTACAACTTATTTACACTTGTGTACCAATCACTTGAGTTTTCCAACAACTTGTTTATTTTTTCTACAAGTTTGTGCGGATCTGTTAAATAGCCTTCCTGCAGCAATGATGTTTCATATAGCTGCTCAACAACATCAGTAATATATTGATCCTTACCGTCTTTTTTGAAAACTTTCAGCAGGTTTCTAACTAATTTGTGGTCTTTGTTAATTTCCATATTCTGTGCCGGAATAGACGCGTCTTTATTCATCATCTGCATCATTTTCTGCATCGAAGCCGACATTCCGGTATCCGGATTTACAAGACAAGCCGGACTTCCCTTCAGTCTTTCAGAAATTTTCACTTCCTTTATTTTATCTCCAAGTATTTCTTTTATCCTCGCCATAAGACTTGAAAAGTGAAGTTCATCATCATCATTTAATTTTTCAACTTTATCTGATTTGGCAGTATCAATTTCTTCAAATTTCTTAAGTTTCTCCAAATCAACTTGATCAATAGATTTAAAATCAAAATCTTTATATTTTAAAATTGAACTGAGCACAAATTCATCAACCGGTTCAAGAAGGTATAACACTTCGAGTCCCTTTGATTTAAATATTTCAAGGTGCGGATCAAGTTCAATAGATTCACGACTTGAACCAAGGACGTAGTAAATTTCTTTTTGATCTTTTTTAATTCGTCCTACATAATCTTCCAAAGAAATTATTTCATCGGCAGATTTTGAAGTTGATGAATTAAATCTCAACAGTTCCAAAAACTTTTCTTGATTAGCATAATCGCCGTAACCCATTTTAAATATTTTACCATGTTCTTTCCAAAACTCAGCATATTTTTCCGGTTTTTTATCAGCTATTTTTTTCAAGTTAGATAATACTTGCTTCGTAACACTTTCGGATATTTTATGAAATATAATGTCTTCCTGAAGAGTTTCGCGGGAAATATTTAAAGGTAAATCTTCGGAATCAACAATACCCTTAACAAAACTTAAATACTCAGGTAACAAATCTTTATTTTTGTGCTGAATTAAGACACGGCGAACATATAAATCTAAGCCGTAATCATCGCGATTCCAGCCAAAGATATCTTGATTCTTTTTCGGTACAAACATTAAACTGCTGAACTGAATAGGAGCATCAACGGAAACATGAATTACTTCAAGCGGCTCATCATTATCATATGTAAATGCTTTGTAAAAATCAGTATAATCCTCTTGTTTAATATTCGATTTTGGTTCACGCCAAAGTGCACTGGTTTTATTTAACTGCTCGCCATCTAATTTAATTGGGAAGGAAATGAATCGTGAATGTTTGTTGATAGTTTGCTCAAGGCGAAATTTTTCGGCAAAGTCTTTTGATTCTTCATTCAAATGAATTTCAATTTGAGTTCCGCGTTTTATCTTTTTATCGTATTCTTTAATTTCGTAACTACCAAGCCCGTCTGAAATCCATTCCACTGCAGAAGCGTCTTCTTTGAATGACTTAGTTTTAATAACAACCTTTTCAGCAACCATAAAAACGGAATAAAATCCAACACCGAATTTTCCAATAATATTACTGGCTTCATCTTTGCTATTTTGTAATTGCTTCAGAAAGTCAGCAGAACCGGATTTTGCTATTGTTCCAATGTTGTTAATTAGTTCGTCCTGCGTCATTCCTATTCCGGTATCGGTAATGGTAAGAAGTTTTTTCTTTTCATCAAATTTTATATCTATTTCCAAAGGTAAATCATTGTCGATTATTGCAGTACCTTTATTCGATTCGAACCTTAATTTATCCAAGGCATCTGAAGAATTGGAAATAAGTTCTCTCAAGAATATCTCTCTATTCGTATAAAGCGAATGAATTAAAATATCGAGAAGCTGTTTGACCTCAGCTTTAAACTCATGTTTACTGCTTTTAACTTTTGTTGGCATAATTTTCTCCTAAAATTATTATAAGTATCTAAAATATATTTTTAAAAATCTAAAATTAAAATTGTGCTAATAATTTTTCAACCATTAACAATTCATAATTATCTATGTTCCCATTTGAAGTATATAAGAAAAGATAAAATCTGAAGCTCTCTAGTTTGTTCTATTTCACAAATTTTGTAATTACAATCCTCACGATACCGGCAGTTATAATAATCAGAATGGCATACCAAAGTAATAGTTTGAGTGAACTTACTTTTAATGTAAATGTAGATTTAGTTCCGCGCCACCCGCACTTTTTGCAGCGATAAATTTTAAATATTCCCGTAAATTTTAAAATATTTTCAAATGAATTTCTGGAATGCGAACGTCTAAGACTAAAAAGTTCACCGCAGCTAGGACATTTATCAAATGCAGGATTCTTTTGAAACAATATTTTCTCTTCACTCATAACGAAATAACTATTTTTAAAATTGCAAAAAGTAATAATAATGAAAAAATGCCTTTAATAGTAGATACAGAAAATTTATGCCCCATTTTTACGCCATATATTGAGCCAATAACTGCACCAACAATCATAGGAAGTACAGCAAATAAATTAATAAATCCAAGTACGCCTTCTGTGCTGCCGCTTGCAAGCCAATAGCTAAATGAACTAGAACTTAATGTAATAAAAGCAACCATTGTTGAAGTACCAATTGCATGTTTAAAATCCAAACCGAAAAATATTGTTAAAACCGGAACAACAATTATTCCGCCACCAACACCACTCATTGCAGAAATAGCACCCACAAGCAATCCAAATAAGATAATATAATAATCATTAAGCAGATATTTAGAAATAATATTTTCATTTTTGAAAAAATAGATTTTAACTAATGCAGCAATTAAAATTGAGAGCAGTACAATTTGGGGAACAATTGGATTCATTTTTACAACAAATCCGGGAACAATTGTGGAGGTAATTATGCTGCCAATAACAAAGAGAATAGCTTTTTTTACAACAACATCATTCAACTTAAAATGGTTATATAGAGCCGTACCAGACGAAAATATGGCAGTAAACAATGATGTTGTAATGGCTGTTAAAACAACTTGCTCTTTGGGAATACCTATTAAAGGAAGCAAAAACAACAGTGACGGGATATAAATTATTCCTCCGCCTATTCCGAGTAATCCGGCTCCGGTTCCTGCAACTAAGCCGACAATTAAAAACAGAAATACAAAGACTATATCATTCAATAATATTTAATATTTTGTTATAAATTTTTTGATTATTAACAATATTAAATGCAGTATCAAACTGTAAATCATTTTTTAATGATTCCTTTATCCTGCCTTGTCGTCCAAAAATACGCGTAGCAAATTCCTGCCTTATTTCATCAACAATCAAATCTTTATTATTCAGCAATTCATTTTTCTTCAATTTAATTATTTTATTTTTTAAATTACTAATATCTATAATAAGTGAATCTGAAGTAGTTTCGTTTTTTATTTCTTTTTCAAGATTATCCAAGAGACTTTCCGATTTTGAAGAATAGGCAAAATTTTTAACCTTCAAATAATCCATAAAAGAATTAAATATCGTTTGGGAATTTAGTTTAATATAATCAGTTTCAGGATGAGAGTTGTAATAGCTTGTAGCAAACTTAAAAAACATTCCCTTAGCCAATAATGAATTTAACATTTTTGCTGATCTAACCAAATAAACAGTAGTATCAGGCTGAACACCTCCGGCAGAAAATATTGCCCGTCCGTTATCTGTTTTGAATAGTGATTTTTTAAGATTGTCGTGATCAATAAAAACCTTGTTCTCGTGTGAATAATCGACCCGTTGAATACTTCTTCCACTCGGCGTATAATATTTTCCCGTAGTGATTTTGAGTGACGAATTCGAAGACAGCGGGACTACTGTTTGAACAAGTCCTTTCCCAAACGAATTAGTTCCAACAACTACTCCACGATCGTGGTCTTGTATGGCTGCGCTTACAATTTCTGAAGCGGAAGCGGAACCTCCATTGATTAAAACAGCCAATGGAAGCTTTCCTGCAGTAGGATTTTCTTTTGAGAAAAATTTTGATTTCTCAACGCTATTTTTCCCAATTACAGAAACAATTAAATCATTTTTTGTAAGAAATTTTTCACAAACTTCTATAGCTGCATTTAACAACCCCCCGGGGTTTCCACGTAAATCCAAAACTATTGACTTAATTTCTTTTTGTTTTTGAAGAGTCAGAATTGCATTTTTAACTTCCTCTCCGGCTGTTCTGCTAAATCCGCTCAATTTGATGTAGGCATTATTAGTTGTATCAGGAACGAATCCAAAATAAGTTACATTTTTAATTTCAACTTCCTCAGTAACCAGATTAAACAATATCGGATGTGGAAAACCTTCTCTTTCAATTGTTAAATTTAATTCCGTTCCCGGTAATCTTTTTAAGTAATTACCCAACTCATTATAATTTTTTGAAGAAATTTCCTGCGTATCAATTTTAACAATTACATCGCCAATCCTGATACCCTGCCGCTGGGCAGAATAGCCTTCAAGTAAATCAATTATTGTAACTTTTCCATTTTGCAGTGCAACTGTTGTTCCAATACCGCCGTATTTACCGCTCGCAAGAAGATTAAAATCTTTTTGCAAACTCTTATCGAGATAAACAGTATAAGGATCAAGGGAAGACAACATTCCCCTAATTCCCGCAAGCATAAATTGCTCAACATCAATGTTATCAACATAATTGTTATTAACTTCTTTGAAAATGCGTCCAAAAATATCAATGCTTCTAACAATTTTGAAATACTTATCCTTGCCCGGGACAATAAAGCCTAATAGAAAAATTAATAATATTAATGTTAATGATTTGAACTTAAATATTTTATTCATCTATTACTCCGTGAGAATCCGTATATTCCGAAAGAATTTTAATAATTTCAGAATGTATTTCAGCTACTGATTTTACTCCGTTAATTTTTCTAAAACGAGTTTCATTTTCCACAAGATATAAGTAGCCGTCTCTTACTTTCTTATAAAATTCTCTATTTGAAACTTCAATTCTATCCAATTCAATATTTTTAATTTTAGCTTTTCTCAACTCAATTTCTTCAAGTGGAATATCTATAAAAAAAGTTACATCCGGAATAGCCGTCCCTATTGCAAACTTTTGAATCTGCATTAATCTATCAATATTAACACCGCGGCCAAAACCTTGATAGGCAATTGAAGAATCGTGAAATCTATCAGATAGAACATAAATTCCTTTGTTAAGAAAAGGAATAATCGTTTCTCGTACTAATTGCGCTCTACTTGCTGAGAACAGAAGTAATTCAGTTTCAAAGAACATTTCATGATTTGCAGTATCCAATAAAATTTTTCTTACTTTTTCAGAAATTTGTGTCCCGCCGGGTTCTCTAATTAATTTTACTTGCTCTCCCTTATTTTCAAGATGAGATTTCAATAACTGAATTTGCGTTGATTTTCCGCAAAAGTCCAAACCTTCAAATGTGATAAACATATTATAGAATCACCTTTTAACCCATAAGTAATTTAATAAGGTTATGTTTACTGTTTTTTGGAAATTTTTACTTTTCATAAACTAAAAGAATTAAATTAATATTGTTTAATTGTATAGCTTAGTCGTTCAGGAGTGCTATTTAAAAATTCAAATTCTTTTGGATATGAAATTTGTGGTTTAACAGTTCCTAAAGTATCTTTTACGGCATCCGAAAAATTAACCCAAGCAGTAATATCACTACTTTTCAGCTTACTAAGAAGCTTTATTCCACCTCTTAAAACGACATCAATTGTATTTGGTGTTAATACTAAATCCTGTTTCGGCGGTACGTTTTTAGTTTCTACAATAATACCGGTATATATATTTTCCACAATTTTTTGTACATCAAATTTTATATTAACAAAACTATGTTCAAAAGTTACATTTGGAATTTTCTTCAACTCTAAGCTTCCAAAATAATTGTCGTCCAAATTATCAAACTGTCTAAAAACTGTTCTAATAGTATCAATTTTTTTAATAAATGAAGAAGGTCCTGAAATTTGAACTGATTCCGGAGTAATTTTTACAGGTGAAATCAAACCGTAACCATTATTAAATTTTAATGAAATATCAGAAGCAACAACTACTTTTTTCGTAATAATTTTTTCAATTTGCAAATCAATAATTTCCGGAGCAATCTGTACAACTTGAATATTAGATGGAATCCAAATATTTTTTTCTAAATTGCTTCGTACATTTACTTTTATCAAACCTTTTTTACTTGCTACAGAAATAGAATATTTATTTTTTTGCCCGAAAGAAAATGGTGCCAACATCCATCCTTGACCTTTAACAGTAATTGAAATTTTGTTTTGAGAAACAAACCCTACCGAGTAACCTTTGGGAATGTTATTAACTTCAAGGGGGATTTCAAATGTTGAAAAATAATCCCGTGAAAGAGATACAAAACCCCAAAGAATAGTTGAGAATATTACAACCAAAGATATTTTAATAATTTTCATAATGAACTAATTTCAAAAATAAAATTTCACATACTCAAAACCTTGACTAACAACAAACTTAAAAAGTAAAAATAAATATAAAAAAACTCCACAAAAGGTGGAGTTTCAGTAAAAATAATGTTTTCACTTCATTCACAAAAGCGACTTAAAACAATCTAACAAAATGCCTCTATTTGCTTTTGATATTTCTCTTCCTTTAATTGGAAAGTCAGAAATATTCCTGGCTTTTCTACGAAGCTGGTGAACATTTAATATCTCAAGTTCCTCCATCTTAAAAGTATGGATAACATCAGAATCAGAATTGTCGGATTCTGCCTGAACATCTTGAGTTGCATCAGAAACTGCTTCGGCAGTATTGTTTTCTGAATTCGAATAAAAATCTTCATCCGAAGAAACATCTATATCCACGTCCGCAAACTCATCCTTAAAGTCTTCTTCATTAATATCCAAAGCCGAAGCTTTATTTTCAAAAGTATCGGAATTTTCTGAACTGCCGACAGCAATATCATTTTGTGAATTTTCTAAACTTTCTTCATCTTTATCGGTTTGATCAAACAAAGTATCAGCATTTTCAGAACTACGAATTTTCCTTTTTCTCCGCTTAATTTTATTATCTTGAGTAGGAATAATTTTATCTGAAAAATTAATTAAATCACTTATTTCTTCGGCAGGACGAGGAATAATGTGAGTTGAAATTACTTCCCCAATCCTTTGTGCTGCTGCTGCTCCGGCATCTACGGCTGACTTTACTGCCGCTACTTCACCAACAATTTTGATTGTAATTAGAGCCGCCGTGCTTTTTTCTTTTCCAACAATAGTAATATTAGCTGCTTTTGCCATAGCATCGGCAGCTTCAATTGCAGCAACCAAACCTCTTGTTTCTATTAAGCCTAACGCTAATTTCATAGGGATTATTTAGAGCGTTTAGGAAGAATAATTTCAACATCGGAATGAGGGCGCGGAATAACATGAACTGAAACCAATTCGCCAACTCTCTGTGCTGCTGCTGCTCCGGCATCAGTAGCTGCTTTAACAGCTCCTACATCTCCTCTAACCATTACCGTAACATAACCACCGCCAATAGTTTCTTTTCCCAATAAATCTACTTTTGCCGCTTTAACCATTGCATCAGCAGCTTCAATTGCTCCGACTAATCCTTTTGTCTCAATCATTCCTAATGCGTCGAGTGTCATAGATATGCTCCCATAATTAATTTATCATTTAATAAAAAATAGTTCATCAAACTGAAAATGTCAATTTATCTACTACAAATATAAGATTTAATTGTTAAATATTTTAGTTCAATTTATGTGCTAAAAATTTTTTGATTTCATAAAATCATCTAAAATTACCGCTGCTGCATTCTTATCAACTAAATTCTTATCTCTGCGTTTCTTTCTTGACGGCACACTTTGTAAAATTTTTTCCTTAGCAATCATCGATGAATAGCGTTCATCATAATACTCAATAGGAATAGAAGTTTTTTCTTTCAATTTCTTGCAAAATTTCTCTACCATTTCCGTACTTTTAGAATGCTCCCCATTTTCTTTTAAAGGATATCCGAGAACAATAATTTCTATTTCATATTCTTTGAAAATTTTAATTAATTCAATCCAAAAAAACTTATCATTTTTAATTGTAATTAAAGGATAAGCGAATATTTTTAAAGGATCGGTTATAGCAATCCCCACCCTTTTTTCTCCATAATCAATTGCAAGATATCTTTTCCCCGGGTTCATATTAAAACTTTAAAGTGTATTATCAAATCTTTCCACCGAAAAAATACCGTTTAATTTTTTAATTCTTAAAATCAAACTATTTAATTGCTCAATACCATCAACAAAAACCATCACTACTCCGTTAAAAAAAGCATCTTGCGTATTTATATTTACCGATTTTATATTGGTATTTTTATAAGATGTAATAGAATTTGAAATATCGTTAAGTATTCCACGTTTATCCTCACCCCGAATAGAAATGCCCGCAACGAAACGGTCTCCGTGAACTTGCGGCCAATGTACGGGAACCAGTCTTTCTTCATTTCTATGCGACATGACAATAAGATTTTTACAAACCTTTTTATGTATTTTTATACCTTCACCAATTGTGATATACCCAATAATAGGATCTCCGGGAATTGGGTTACAACATTTTGCATAATTATATGGAATTCCTTTGTGTTCACCTTCAATAATAATTCCACCGGCATCTGACCTTGCAATATTGGCAAAACTGTCAAACTCAATTTCCTTTTGTGATTCAACAACTTCTTCTACAGGCGGATTAAGAATAGTTTCAGGGTTTATTTCATCTAATGCAATTGCCTTATAAAACTGACTAAAGTTGCTGTACTTTAATTTCCTTATTAATTGATTTAACTCGTCCGAATTAAATGTTAGTTTTAACTTTTTTAACTTTTTCTCCCAAACTTCTTTTCCCCTTTCAACAACTCTTTCCTCCTCTTTATTTAAATATTTGCGGATATTGGATTTTGCTTTGTGAGTAACCGCAAATTGTAGCCAGCTTTTGTTGGGATGTTGATTTTTGGAATTAATGATTTCCACTTGGTCGCCACTTGCAAGTTTTGAATCAAGCGGAACTATCTTGCCATTTATTTTTGCTCCGATACAATGTGAACCAATGTTGCTATGAATATCATAAGCAAAATCCAAAGGAGTTGAACCGACGGGCAATCGCCTTAAGTCACCACGAGGTGTAAAAACAAAAATTTCATCCTGGTAAAGATTTAATTTAAAACTTGCCAATATTTCTTTTGTTGCCTCATCTTTAGATGCGTTCTCAAAAATATCACGAACCCAATTTACCCAATCTTCCAAATCGTTTTGTTTTGATGTAACATTCTCTTTATACTTCCAATGTGCAGCAACTCCGCGCTCGGCAATTTCGTGCATTTTCTTGGTTCGTATTTGAATTTCCACTAACTTTCCATCAGGACTAACAACTGTATTATGAATAGACTGGTAATTATTTTTTTTCGGAATAGAGATATAGTCTTTGAATCTATCAGGGATAGGCGTATATAATTGATTTATAATTCCCAAAACATAATAACACTGATTCGGATCATTATACCCCAAAATAATTCTTATTGCAAGCAGGTCAAAAATCTTTTCAAACGGAAGATTTTGCTTTATCATTTTACGATAAACAGAATAGAGATGTTTTGGTCTGCCCCCGATTTCAAATTCTATTTTATGATTCTTTAATTGCTCTGCGATAGGCTTTATAAATTTTTTAATATAAGCTTCACGCTCTCTTCTTTTGTCATTAACTTTTTTTGCTAATTCAGAATAGGCTTCCTTATTCAAGTATTTGAATGACAGGTCTTCTAATTCCCACTTTACTTTCCCAAGTCCAAACCGATTGGCAAACGGAGCATAAATTTCGATTGTTTCTTTGGCAATTCTTCTTTGCTTATCAACGGGAACAAAATTAAGTGTTCGCATATTATGAAGCCTATCGGCAAATTTGACCAAAATAACGCGAACATCATTTATCATAGATAGCAGAAGTTTTCTGTAATTTTCAGCTTGTGAAATATCGTGCCCTTTAAATACCCCGCCTATTTTTGTAACACCGTCAACAATTTCAGCAACTTCTTTACCAAATTCTTTTTTGATAAAATTTAAATCAATTTCAGTATCCTCCACAACATCGTGAAGAAAAGCACTAATTACTGAGATATCATCAAGAGAAATTTCCTTTGCTACAATTTTTGCAACCTCAAATGGATGCAAAAAATATGGGTCACCTGAAGTACGATAAGTATTACTGTGCGCACGATAACTTAACTGAAAACTTTTTTTAATCAAATCTTCATTAACCGAGTGCAAATTTTCCCGGCAAAGCACAAGAATTTCTTCCTGCATTTTATTTAATTCTATTTCTGTAAGATCGCTCACTTGGTCAATAATGTTTAATTATTATTAAATATATAATCCATATAAAGTCTTAAATATTGCTACGAAATTTTACTACAAATATGATAATCAATATTTGAATTAAATTCATCTTATTTTTTAATTTTTTCTAAAATATTTTCTTTTAATGTTTTCACTCTTTCCAGTCTTTTCTCAATAAAATCAAGTTGAGTATCATTTAAATTTGTATCATTTATTAAAATTTGATTACACAATTCGATCGATTTATCGTATTCTTTCAAATCAAATTGCAGCATGGCAATTTTATGCATAAGAACAATTTTAACAACTATTAGATGATTGGAATTATTCTCAAAGGAATTTAACACTTTCCAATAATTTTCTACTGCTTTCTCCTTATCAAACCTCTTGTAAGCGTCAGCCAATACCCAAGTAAAAAGCCGGGAATTTGGATAAGTTTTTAGAATGCTTTTCGCTAATTTAACGGTTTTTCTCGGTTTTTTAATATCTATATAAATCCAGCATAAAGAATAAGCGGCAAGATATTTATTATAGACAGGTTTTGTAATAACATCTTCTAACATTTTTATGCTTTCAGCAACGTTATCATTTGCAAATGGAAGCCAACTTAATCCCAAAGTTTTTGAACTGCTCCAATAGTTAAACGTACCAATAGTAACATATGATTCATAAAAATTAGGATCATATTCTAAGCATTTTTGATAATCGTTGATTGAGTTAAGTCCCTTAGTAAAAGCTGAAAAATAATTGTGTCGCATCGCCTGGAAATATGCATAATATCCTTCGGACAAAGCTTTAAAATATAAATTCCAGATTAAAGTGTCATTTTCATCATATCTCTTTTCCGAAATTTCCATTGCAGAATCCAAATATGAAAATATTGAATCTTCGGCAAAAGGCTGATAATAATCTAACGACTTTGCAATTTCAGTTGCCGCAAGATAAATATTACCAAAAGGTAAATTCGGATAATCTATTTTAAGTTGATTAAACTGTTCCTCTGCTTGTGTATAATTCTGTTCAAGAATAGAATTAATGCCGACATTTAAATATTTATCAACAAGACTATCAGGATAAACTTGAGCGGAAACAAATGTAGTAATAAGGAGAATAAATCCCAGACTAAAGCGTACCAAATGTTCTATCTCCCGCATCGCCTAATCCGGGTAAAATATACCCTTTTTCATTTAATTCTCTATCAAGTGAAGCTGAATAAACAGGAACTTCAGGATGATCTTCCTCCATTCGTTTAACACCTTCGGGAGCAGAGATTAAACAAGAAAGAATAATATCGCTTGCTCCCCGTTCTTTTAAAAAGGAGCATGCTGCTGATGCACTTCCGCCCGTGGCAAGCATCGGGTCGAGAATAATAACTTTTGAAATATTTAAATTTTTCGGGGTCTTATAATAGTACTCAATCGGCTGAAGAGTCTCTTCATCTCTTCTTAAACCGATGTGTCCCACTCTCGCTTCCGGAATCATTTCAACGAACGAATTAACAAAACTTAAACCTGCTCTTAAAACCGGCACCAAAATTATTTGCTGACTTAGCTTATAGCCATAAGTTGTTTCTAAAGGTGTAATTACCTCCCTTTTGCTCAAGGGAAAAGTTTTACTTATTTCAGTAACAAGACAATAAGCAATTCTTCTTAAAGCTAATCTGAATTGATATTCTTTTGTTTCTTGATCTCTTAAATAAGTAATATCACGTTTAATTAATGGGTTTTCTACAAGGTGAAAATTTTTTCCTAAATTCCGTAGCATCTTATACCTCTTTTATTTTTCTTCCGAGTATTGAAAGAATGTTAATAAATGGTGAAAGCGGTGGTGTATAATTATAAGATATGTCGGCCAAAATTTCTGCTTTTGCTTTTTGCAAAATTAATGACGCAATCAAATCTCCAAAACCAACTACTTCATTTCCGCCCAGAAAGCTTGCTCCCAATATCTTTTTTGTTTTCTTTTCAAATACGATTTTACCAAATACTTTTCTACTTTCAGGAACAACTTTTACCAAATTTGGAGCAACAGTCGAAACAGAATCACAAATAATTTCTTTTAATTTCGCTTCGTTTTCAGTAATTCCGATTGAAGTATATGCGTTATCAAATATTTTCACAGCAATATTCTTTATAAACGGTTGAATATATTCGTTTCCTCCCGCAGCATTTGCTCCGGCAATGTGTCCCTGTTTTTGTGCAAAAGTAGCAACCGGTATATAATCCGGTTTATTAGTGATAAAATTCAATAATTCGGTATTATCTCCGGCAGCATAAATGTTAGCATCGTTAGTACGCTGCTTTGTATCAACTAATAGCCCTCCAAATTCTCCAACCTTTAATCCCGCTGAAACAGAAAGCATATTATTAGGGATAAATCCGGCAGCACTCAAAATTAAATCAAAATCCATTATGCGACCATTAATGTTGATAGAACTAACCTTTTCTTCACTCATTATAAATTTAGCATCGGCATTGCCTATAAATCTAATTCCCTTTTTCTCTAATTCGGAAAGGAGAAGATGCCGAATTTCTATTTCTGCCGAAGGCATTGGGAGCATTGCTTTTTCTAAAATCGTAACATTGCAGCCTAATTTATAAAATGACTCGGCTACTTCTATGCCAATATAACCTGCTCCAATTATCAGAACATTTTTATGCAAATTTTGACTTAAATATTCCTTAATAGACAACAAATCATTTACTGATTTCAAACCGAATACATTTTCTGCGTTTTGAGGAATATTCTTGATTTGTATTGGCTTTGTTCCGGTTGTTAAAATCAAAGAATTATATCTATCTTCTTTTATTTTTGACGTTGAAATATCTCTAATACGAATAGTTTTATTTTTTCGATTTATGGATTCTACAAAATGTTCGGTAAAAACTTTAACACCCTTTTTTTCGTAAAAACTATCTGAATCAAAAAAAATAATTCGCTTGTAATCTTTAATATGCCCGCTCAAAACATACGGCAATTCACAAGTTCCGGTAGAAATAAATTTGCTCGCTTCATATAGAACAACGTCAGCATCAGGATTCACTCTTTTTGCTTTGGCTGCCGCAGCCGGTCCGGCTGCATTTCCTCCGATAACTATTATTTTTTTTGACGGCATATTATAATTTTTTAAAAATAAAGTTTAATATAATTATTTTCGGAAAGAAATTTTTCTATTAATCATTAAAAATACAATTATGCAGCATACATTTTTTTTATCAGCATCATTTGGCCAATGTGATATGAATTATGAGCAGATAAAACTAATACTTCCCTGAAAATGGTATAAGTTTCTGCATGCGGAATTGGTGCAAACAAATCAACGGATTCATCTTTAATAAATTTTTCCATTTCGTCTATACCTTTGAAGAACTTCTCTGCAGATAATTTCCATTTTGTATCATCTGCGGTCCCGTTCTCTTTACACCAAAATCCCTCCGGCCATTCCAGTGAAACATAATTTGGATTTTTAATAAATTGAATTATGTCATCCTGAGCAATTATTAAATGCTCCAACAATTCCCAAGGCGTGTACGAAACGTTTGGTGTTTTTTTGTTAATTAAATTAATAGGAAATTGAGCTATCGCCCTTTTAACCGGAGTATGTGCGTTCCCGCCTCGAATCAAAAAAAGTAATTGCTTTTTTATTACAGTATCTTGGTTCATAAGTTACCTTAATTTAATGATGTTGCTTTTCAAAATCCATTAAAAATCCTTACGCGAAAAAACTTAAAAAACAAATATCAATCAGAATAGAAAATGATACAGTTGAGTACTTTAAAAAATTGGCGTCTGAAATTGATATTCCTTATCAAAATTTGATGAATCTTTATTTAAGAGAATGCGCTGAAAAAAATGTTAAACCAAATATTCAATGGCAATAATACACTTGTCCGCCTTTGGCAGAATGCTACAAACATGCTAACTATTTTACAAAATCCGAAAACTTGAATAATACCGCAATAAAAATGCGGTCAAGTAAAAAAGCTGATTATTTTGTGATGCGTTTATTTAATTTAGTTAAATCTATAGTATCTTTTTTTGTAATTACCCACTCAGCATATTCATACTTCTCTCTTTCTCCGGAAATAACTTTTCTTGTGCTTGTATTCACATAAACCGTATTAGTTTTTTTATTAACTGAGTAGTCCAATTTAGTTTGATATTCCCCCAAGTTATATGAGTAACTAAATGTTATTTTTTCACCTAATTTTAAAAAATTGTTCAATGAAACAAACCAGAGTGAGCCCCACTCATCACCAGCATCACCACCGTTACTTTTACCAATTAAAATGTGGCTGATTTTATTAAGGGAAATGATTTCCATGATTTCAAGAGAACCAATGCTCGTATTAAAGACAGAATCAAGTATGCCATTAAAATAATATTTGCCATTGTCAATTGTAAAAACAGATAAAATATAGGGGCTGTTTTCAAAACCATCACCATACATAGGAACAATAAATTTTTTGCTATTTGGAATTCTGATAGTATCTGCTGGGACAAAGAAATTGTTTCTAAAACCGTTTTCATATTTTTGACGAGCTAATCTGTATATCGAAAATGTTTTCCTCAAATTTCCTCTAAACCGATAAATATCTCTATAGTGCTTTTGTGGGAGAAATGAAACGGATTCATAATGCTTGCTGATAGGTTTTGAATTTGTTCCATTATCTTTTACTGTGTAATAAACTTCAGCAACTAGT
>CAZXDS010000072.1:0-5401 GCA_964639525.1 uncultured Melioribacteraceae bacterium
TAGGTAGGTTACTTACATGTTACTCACCCGTGCGCCAGTTTACTCATCATTCGAAAACAATTTTCTCCTTGACTTGCATGTGTTAAGCACGCCGCCAGCGTTCGTCCTGAGCCAGGATCGAACTCTCCGTTGTAAATAATTTACTTTTAAAATTGACGTAATCAAATTTGCATTACTAAAGTCTTTCTTATTTCTTCACTCTTTCAAAGAACTTGTCCCAAAAAAATTGGGACTTCAAACATAAAGTATCTTTTTTATTTTGTCAATAGCAAAACAAAAAATATTCTTTCATCGTTTTCAATAAATATTTTCATAAGAACTTAATCATAAAAATCACATCATTAAAATTACGGTTAAATTAATTAATATGCAAATAATTTTATAATATTAATTGTGATTTTTTTAATTCTTGATTTATTCGTTAATTAACCGCCTTAATCTCAATTTTACTGATGGTTGTTTAAATTTTTTCCTTAGTACATTATCATCTAAATAAATCTCCATAAATTGCAAGGCAAATTTAATAATTATTTTCAATTTTTTACTAAATTTTTTTAAATAATTATTTTGAAGTCAATTGTATTTTTATTTTTTCTTGGTTATTTTGAACATATACTTATTTATATAGTTAGAATATAGAATGTAAGCTAGCTTACATTTTGCTAAGGTCATTACTTTAGTACTGTTTTTTACTTATTCTTTGTTTTATATTTAAGGAACAATTATTCAACAATTATCTTTTGGAGGAAAATCATAAGCTCATTTTTACATTTAAATTAAAACTCTTTTGTAAAATAATGTAGGAGGTTATGATGAGTACCACCGTCTCTAATCGAAGTAGCTATAATCCATTGTCGGATTTAATCAATGATGAAACTTTTTCACTTCTAAAAAACCGTGGTCTGATTAATGAAAAGTCCGTTCGCGATTATGAAATTCGCAATAAGTTTTTGAAATTACGTAATAGTAAAATTAGTGCTACAGAAGCAATATCCAGCTTAAGAGATGATTACCCATATTTGCAATATGATACTCTGAGAAAGATTGTTTATCAAATAAAATAATTTTTATTCACTTGACAAACTAAAATACATCATATATATTTTATATGTTCTTTCGAGAATCTTTTTTTTCTCGGATGATTTCCAGCCCAGTGTTTCCCCCCATCACTGGGCTTTTTGTTAAATAGTAATATTGGAATAAAAATTATGACAAAAGTTAAAAAGAAAGTTAGAACGACAAACAATCCGGTAGGTTCACCATTTAAAAACTATTGGAATAAAACCAACTATATTATTTTTGGAATCGGTTTAGCACTGCTTTTATTAGGAAATTTTTTAATGACAAGAGGTCCTTGGGATAATCCTTTATCTCTAACCGTTTCCCCAATTATTTTGGTTATAGCTTATCTTGTTGTTATTCCTTTCTCAATTTTTTATAAGAAGAAACGTCCCTCGGATGTGAGCGAATAAATGTTTCTTGGTAAAATTAGAGGCAATGTAGTTTCTACAATTAAAGACAAGCAGCTTAAGGGACACAAATTACTAATTGTTCGTAAAATTAATTTGACCGGAGAATTTACAGAACATGATGATATTATTGCCCTTGATTTAATTGATGCAGGAATAGGTGATACTGTTCTTGTTGTTAAAGAGGGTTCCGCAGTAAAACAAATTTTAGGACACGATAAAGCACCCGTAAATACTATTATTGTTGCCATAGTTGATGATTTGGATGTCCACGAAAGTTAAATTTTGAGTTTTCACTTTGGAAGAATTACAAAAAGATAAACTTGCAAAAATTAAATGTCTTCTTGCTACTGAAGGAATCGGACCATCAAAAATTTATAACCTTATTGCAAAATTTAAAAAATTGGATCTTATTTTTTCTGCCAAACTAAATGAAATAATCTCTATTGGCAACTTGAATTCCACACTCGCAAAAAAAATTTACAACAATATTCTGCGACTTGAACAATTTTATAATTCTACTGAAAAAGAAATCGACGGTCTTGAAAATATTGGAGCCGATATGTATTCGTTTTGGGATAAGCAATATCCCGAATTATTAAAAAAGATTTACACTCCACCGATTATCTTGTATCAACTTGGAGAATTAATTGAAGCTGACAAAAATGCGATTGCAATTGTCGGCACGAGAAAATCAACCAATTACGGTAAACTGCAAACCGAAAGATTTGCAAAGGAACTTGTTGAACAACGTATAACTATTGTAAGCGGAATGGCAAGAGGAATTGATACTTACGCACAAAGTGCCGCCCTAAAATATAATGGCAGAACAATTGCAGTAGTCGGTTCAGGGCTTGATGTAATCTATCCTGCAGAGAATAAAAATCTCTTTAAGAAAATTCACTCCGAACAACGCGGGGCTATAATTTCTGAATACCCACTCGGCACAAAACCCGATGCGGTAAACTTCCCAAAACGCAACAGAATTATTTCCGGACTTTCACTCGGTGTTCTTGTCGTTGAAACAAGGATAAACGGCGGGGCAATGCAGACTGTAAATTTCGGCATTGATCAGAATAGAGAAATATTTGCCATACCGGGAAATCTAACTATTCCACAAAGCGAAGGAACTAATTACATCATTCGTAAAAATATGGCTAAATTAGTTCAGAAATCTGATGACATACTTGAAGAACTTCAATTAAGAATTAAACCCATTTTAGGAAAAACCATTCCCAAAAAAATTGAAGGATTATCTCTGTTCGAACAAAAATTATTAGATGCATTAAGCGGAGAACCAATTCACATAGATGCTCTTGCAAAAAAAAATAATATGAGCGTTAGCGAGTGCCTCGTAAATTTATTGACTCTGGAATTCAAGGGCATTGTAAAACAATTCCCAGGTAAAACATTTGCAAGAATTTAATTTTTGAAGTCTTTCAATATTTTTTCAACTTTTTCCAAAGAAATTTCAGCCTTTCAAGAATATTTCTTTCCTGTCCATTATTGGTCGGGAAATAATATTGTTTCCCTTTTAATTCCTTTGGGAAATAATTCCCTTCAATAAAATTGTTTTCAAAATCGTGAGGATACTTGTAGCCTTCACCGTAATTTAATTGCTTCATTAACTTTGTCGGTGCATTTCTGAGATGAAGCGGAACGGAATAATCCGGCAAATTTTTAACATCCATTTCAGCCTTTTTAATCGCCGCATATGAAGCATTACTTTTGGGCGCTGAAGCAAGATACGTTACGCACTGTGATAAAATAATTCGTGCTTCGGGCAAACCGATTTTCTGCACAGCGGCAAATGTTGTCTCAGCTAAAACCACAGCATTCGGCGAAGCATTTCCAACATCCTCCGAAGCAAGAATGAGAAGCCGACGTGCAATGAATGTCGGATCTTCACCACCGGCAAGTATTCTCGCTAACCAGTAAACGGAAGCATCGGGATCACTACCGCGAATACTTTTTATTAAAGCCGAAATCAAATTATAATGCTCTTCCCCGCTTTTATCGTAAGTAGTATTTTTCTGTTGAACAACATTTTCCAATATCTCTTTTGTAATGCTAATTTTTTCTTGTTCAAGTTCAGAAATTACAGCAGCTTCAAATATATTCAACAAATTGCGGGCATCACCGCCGGAAATATAAAAAAGGAAATCACGGTCAATTTCAATAATACTCTGTTGTGAAATAAAACTATCTTTTTCGATTGCCAAATTTAAGATATCATTAAAATTTTCTTTTGACAGTTCTTCGAGCACATAAATTCTCATTCGTGAACGTAATGCGGGAATAACCTCGAAAGACGGATTTTCAGTTGTGGCACCAATTAAAATAATTTCACCGTTTTCCACCGAAGATAAAAGTGCGTCCTGCTGAGCCTTGTTAAATCTATGTATTTCATCTATGAAAAGAATTGTCCTTTTGTTGAACTGCAAATTTTGTTTTGCCAATTCAATAATTTTCCTAACATCTTTAACACCCGAAGAAACCGCATTTATCTGAAAAAATTCCGAATCTGTTTTTAAAGAAATTATTTTGGCAATTGTTGTTTTACCGGTACCGGGAGGTCCCCACATTAAAAATGAGCTGATAATTTTAGACCCAATCATTTTCCTAATTGGTCCGTTTTTGCCAAGTAAATGATTTTGTCCTTTAAATTCCTCTAATGAAGTTGGTCTAACTCTTTCTGCTAACGGTTTTAATGGAATTTCTATTTTCTTTTCGGACATATATTATCGGTTAATATTTTTCTGTCTATGATTCATTAAATTAAAATGGATATGATATTTCTATTAAAGTTAATTTATTTTACCCTTTTGAATACAAATGCTTTTTCATTTTTATTAAGCATATCATATCTTTCGCGGGCAACTTGTTCTTTTTTTACACTACTGTTTTTTAAGGAATCAATTGTCCGTTTCATTTTATAAATTTTTATTTCTGCTGATTTTTTTTCATTAACAAGATTATTGTATTTCCCTTTTAATTCAAGATATTTCAAAACTCCGCTTTTATTAAAAAAAAGGAATGCAAACATACTGCAGATGAGCAGAATAAAAACAATTTTTACAACAATATTATTTTTTTTCTCAGCCATTTTTCAATGATAATTCCACAATTTGATTAATTAATTTATCGAAGTTAATTCCTACGGCATCAGCCATTTTAGGCAGCAAACTATGACTTGTCATTCCCGGCAGATTATTTACTTCCAAGCAGTAACATTTATTGGTATTTGACAATCGAAAATCTACCCTACCGTAAACTTCGCATCCAACAGCTTTATATGCCGATAATGCCTGCGACTGTAAATTTAATGCGGCATCCTCCGGTATTTCGGCAGGTACTATATAATTGCTTAAACCGTCAGTATATTTACTATCATAATCATACAATCCACTTTTGGGTTTTATTTCCAATACGGGAAAAACAGAGGCGCCAAGTATGCCGACAGTTACTTCCCTTCCTTCGATATACTTTTCTATTAAAATAGAATTTGAATATTTTTCTGCTTCTGCAACAGCATTTTTAACTTCTGATGACTTACTGCAAATCGTCATTCCTATGGAAGAGCCGGAATCGTTTGATTTTATTACGCATGGAAAGCCAATCAATTTATCTATTTTGTAGATAATTTTTTCTAAACTGTAATCCCCTGCTTTAATAACTATCCATTTTGGAGTTGATACTTTTGAATGCATAAACATCTTTTTTGATTTGATTTTATCCATCGCAAGTGCGCTTGCCAAAACTTTTGAACCTGTATATTTTAAGCATCTTAATTCAAGCAAAGACTGAATAATTCCATCCTCGCCATATTTCCCGTGAAGTGCAATAAACACAAGATCAGTATTGTTAAATAATTCAGAATTAATTGCTTCAAAAATATTTCGGTTTGAAATTTCAGAAAAATCCTTTTTGCT
>CAZXDS010000072.1:5501-15144 GCA_964639525.1 uncultured Melioribacteraceae bacterium
TTTCACGTCCGAAAGTTCGTGCAGCAAATAATGTTTTTGCCGAATGTTCCAGAACTTCCATTCTGTAATAAGCGCCTTTTAAGTCATCGCCAAAAGTAACCGCACCGTGATTTTCCAACAGCATTGCCCAAGCAAAATCAATATACGGCAGCATTGAATCGGGAAGTTCATCTGTTGACGGTGTTGCATATTTGCAAAACGGAACTTTGCCGAGACCAAGTACTACTTCAGGGAAAACCGGTCTTGTCATTCCTTCTCCGGCGGTGGCAAGTGCAGTTGCATAAACCGGATGACAGTGAACCACGGAATTGACTTCATTCCGGTGTTTGTAAGCAAGTAAATGAATTTTTGCTTCGGTTGAAACTTTACCGATTCCCGAAATCAGATTTCCGTCATAATCAATTTCGAGCAAATCATCTTCAATCAATTCGCCTTTACATTTTGCCGAAGGCGTAATAAGTATTCGCCTGTCGTCTAACCTTACAGACAAGTTGCCGGAATAAGCAGCAACAAATTCTTTTTCATAAACTTTATGGCAAATTTCTATGAATTCTTTTTTTGAGCACATTTACTTTCCAATTCTTCCATCAAACGCATATTTATTAAACCGTCTTCACCGGTAACTTTCGGTTTTTCATTATTCAAAAAAGAACTTTGCACTGAACGTAATGTGTATAGCAATTTATTTGCTCTTTTTCTAAACGCCTTTTTTGCTTCATATGGTAAATCAATAATTAGTTTGCCGGGAACTCCCTTCCGACCAATTATGTGTTCAATTACAAGATTCCCGTTGTAGCCGATAATTTCAATTCTATTAATAGGCTGTCTTACATTGTACGAAACATTAAAATATCCGTAGCCGCTTTTTTTAAATTTTACAATTCCGTTTGCAAAATCTTCAACCTGACTGTTGTAAATAATGTTATCCATCCATCCATCTATTTTCGTGATAGTCCCGCCAAAAAAACTAAGCAGATTTATCATATGCGACCCGAGATCACGCAAAGCACCGCCGCCGCTTTTCTTTTTATCGAAACGGAAATTTGTATCGGGTGCATAATCCATATTAAATGAAACATTAATAGTAACAATATTCCCTATAATTCCACTTTTAACTAATTCTTTAGCTTTTACTGCTATCGGGTGAAATTGATGCGGAAAATCAACGGAGAGCCAAACTTTATTTTCGTTACAAACTCTAACCATTTCCTCAGCTTGCTCGGAATTTACGGACAAAGGTTTTTCGCAAAAAATATTTTTTCCGGCTTTTGCCGCTTTAATAACCTGTTCGTAATGATCACTATTTTCACTGCCGATGTAAAGTGCATCAAAATCGCTTTTTAAAAATTCATCGAAATCATTAAACTTAAATTCAGCGCTAAATTCATCGGCAATAATTTTCGCACGATTTAATTTGCGACTGTAAACCGAAATTAATTTGCTTCTTTTGAGTTGCTGAAACGTCGGTAAAAAAGTGAGTTCGGTAAACCTACCGCAACCGGATACTCCCCAACGTAATTTCGAAGGTATTTTTCTTGTAATAATATTTAATTTTTTTTGCATCTATATTTTCAGTTTGTTCAATAATTTATTGATGTGATTTGAATTTTGCATAATATAAAAATGGACTGCCGGCACATTTTTGTTTAACAATTCCTCAACCTGTTTATAAGCCCAATTGATACCAATTTCCGGTACGTGCTCAGGTTTTGCTTCCTGAATTTCCCCGGCAAGTTCGTCCGGTAAGTCAATGTAAAAATTTCTTGGTATTGAATTCATTTGAGCTTTGTTTGTAAGGATTTTTATCCCGGGAATTATTGGAGCGTCAATCTCATTTTCTCTGCAAAGTGTTACGTAATCAAAATATTTTTCATTATCAAAAAACATTTGACTAACTATATAATCGGCACCGGCATCAATTTTTTGTTTAGTGTATTTTACCTGCGTCTGCATATTTGGAGATTCAAAATGTTTTTCCGGATAGCCGGCAATACCAATGCAGAAATTCATTTTCTCAGCATTTAAAAGCGAAGACTCAAGATATTTGCCGTTATTCATATCGGAGATTTGTTTCACTAAATCAATAGCAAAAACATTTGCCGAACGTCCATATTTCATCGGTTTTTTGAACGCACTCGAATCACCGCGAATTGCAAGAACATTATCAATTCCCAAATAATGAAGTTCAATAAAAAAATCTTCCGTTTCTTCTTTGGTAAACCCATCACAAATTACATGCGGAACTGCATCTATATTATATTTGTTTTGAATCAGCGCACATATTCCAAGCGTTCCCGGTCGTTTACGTTTAACCCTGAGTTTAAATTCTCCGGTTGGGGTTTCCTCGTACACAACTTCTGCTGCATGGCTTGTTATGTCGATAAACGGAGGCTCAAATCGAACAATGTCTTCAAGTACATTCATTAATTGAGAAAAATTTCCTCCTCGCTTAGGCGGAATAATCTCAAAACTTATAACGGTATTTTTTCTGTCTTTTATGTGGTCAATTACTTTCATGCAATCCTTTGAATATTTGAATTTTAATTTACAATTTTACAAATTAAACTTCCGACAAAAATACGTACTAAAATATATTACTTCAGTTTCTTTAACTTTAATAATTTCATATTGGAATTTGCCCAGCCGTTTTCATCCGTATTAACTTCAATGTATTTCCCGTGCAGCCATTTTTGTGTCATATCGGAATAGTGAGAAGAGAAAATATTTCCGGATTGTCCGAGCGGCATGTTAAACCAAAATTTATCCGGCGTTGCAAAATCGTAAATAAATCTCATCGAAGGTCCGAGCGTTACATCAAAAGGCTTTGTAAATGAATATTCCGTGTTGAATACGGTTGTACCGTCTCCGCCGATTTCAAAAGGACCGACATCAATAAATTTATCAACAAAAGAATTAAATCCGTGGAATAAGTGTTTGAAAGTTACTTTGTGCAGACTTCCCCATTGCCAATTCGCCGGATTTTTCCCGTAATCGTTTTCGAGTTTGTCCAAAGCATCGCTTAAACTTTTACGGATAATTTCATCGCGAGTTTCTACTTGTGCTGTATTGATATTATCGAACCAAGTGGAATTATTATTGCTCAGAAGTTTATAAGTTACACGATAGGGCACATTTGCAAGAAAAATATACTCTTCAAAAAGTTCATTTCCCATCTCGTCTTCAAAAATATTTTCCATTAATTTTTGATAAAACATTAAATAAATTGAAGGCGTTTGACTTTCTTTGTCCATCACAAAATTCCATTGATTTAATAAGCTAAGTGAGATTTTTAAATTTTCATCTTCTATTTTAACATTATTAAATGCCTTAATAATAAACGGCACTATTTTTTCAGCGTATTTCGATTTCAAATCCATCTGATATTTTTCAAAATCTCTAACTGAAAATTTTTTCTTTGAACCAAGCAGTTCATTAATTCGTTTTATTCTTGACGACGGTTCCCAAATATTGGAAATATAAAATGGATAATTTTTAACTACTTTATTATTTGCAGAAGCAACAAAGTTCTGTTTTGGATTAAACATTTTCGGCATTTTATTAAACGGAATAAAACTTTTCCAGTCGCTTGAAGATAATGAACCATCGTAAAGATATTTTTGATTTTGCTCCGGTCTGATTGGAAGTTTTGCCGCTGCTGCGTATCCGATATTTCCTTCTGTATCAGCATAAATAAAGTTTTGTCCGGGAGCATTAAAATATTGAAGTGCCGAATTAAATTCTTTCCAATTTTTTGCTTTGTTTATCAGCATTAATGAATAGAAATTATTATTAAATTCCAAAGCTGCCCATCGCATAGAAAGTTTTTTTTGACTTTTGCTCTTGTGGTGAAAATAGGAATTAAACGGATGCAAATCCGAAATAATAGCACCGCGATGATCACTTTTTATAACAAACGGAACAGATGCCGAATCTTTAACCAATATTGTATCTTTAATAATCTCAAGACTATGCCAAGAATTATCTAACAAATACTTCGTTCCGGTTGAATCAACAACGTCAGAGTAGAAATCGGCATCGTCTGCCATTAGGTTTGTTAAAACCCACGAAATATTTTGATTCTTCCCAATGATAACAGCGGGAACACCGGGAAGCGTAAACCCATCGGCGTTCCAATTTCCACCGCGAATAACAGCAACCATCCATTTACCCGGTGCCTGAAATGCAAGATGCGGATCGTTTGCAATAATCGGTTTCCCACTCGCTGAAAGTTTTCCGTTTACAGCCCAATTATTAGAGCCTATATGCGTTCCTGTAAAACCGATAAATTTTCTAAATTCTTTATCCGTTTTTAAAAAATTATCAATTAGTGAAATATTATTTGTACTTTTTGAGGGAATAATCGTTGGTCCGTTTTCTTCAAAATTCGGTAATACTTCGCTTAACTTTTCCGAACCAAGTTTTTCAGAAAGTTTAATGAATGATATTTTTGTCCACCAACTCAAATTCAATTCCCAAGCAAGCATCTTGCCAATTACCAAACTTTCTTCCGGTTTCCATAAATCAGGGTTATAATTTAAAACATCAAATTCAAAGGAAAAATTTCCTTTAGCATTTTTCATGTACGAATTCACTCCGGCAGAATATGCTTCTAATATTTTTTTTATTTCCGGTTTCTGTGATAAATAATTTTCTTTTACATTTCTATACATTCCAATTGTACGAAACATTTTATCGAACGGAACCGTACGACTGCCGAATATTTCACTTAACCTGCCTTCGGCGGCACGACGAAAAATATCCATTTGAAACAATCTCTCTTGGGCGTGAACATAACCGAGGGCAAATGCCGCATCGGTTTCATTTTCTGCTTTTATGTATGGAACAGCATTAGAATCACGGTATATTTTTACTGTGGAATTAATTCCGGAGAAAGTAATATCACCATTGTAAGCCGGAACAGACCCCTTTAATAAAATATAAAATACACCTATTGCAGCACATACAATTACTGCTAATGTTAAAAATGATAATAGTATTTTCTTCAAAGGTAATTTCATGTTTTGTTAATTGATAATTGACAGTTAAGAAATATTTGGCATTGCCGTATGCAGATTTTATTTAAATTGTTTCCAAATTTGATTCAATCAAAGTTTCAAGATTATCATAATCACCGATAACAATCAATTTATCACCGAGTTCAAAAACCGTATCCGATTTAGGATTGTAAATCAAATTACCATCCTTCCTTGTTATGCCTACAACAATAATATTCAAATCTCTTCTAATGTTCGTTTCAGAAAGTTTTTTGCCAACCAATTTAGAATTTTCGAGCAATTCGATTTCTTCAAGATGAATACTGCTCGTTTTTTGGCGGGCAACCACATCAATAAAATCCATTACACCAGGACGCAGCAAAAGCTGCACCATTCTGCTTCCGCCAAGCTCGTAAGGTTTAACTACTCTATCGGCTCCGGCTTTTCGAAGTTTGGATTCCGTCCCTTCCTCAATTGCTCTTGCAACAACATATACATCGGGATTCAGTTCTTTTGCAGATAAAGTTGTGAAAACATTTTCCGCATCGGACTGAATTGCGGCAACAAGTCCTTTAGCGTTTTCAATTCCCCCGGCAAGAAGAACTTCATCGTTTGTTGCATCTCCTTCAATAAACAACATCTCCGATTCCGACAAATGTACTATTTCTTTCGGATCTTTTTCAATTACCACAAACGGTTTTTTGTTTACTGCTAATGTTTCACAAATCTGCTTTCCCATTCTTCCGTAGCCGCAAACAATGTAATGATTTTTTAATTTTCCAACCGATTTAAACATTTTCCTTCTCCTAAAAAATTCCTTTTCAATCAATATTTGCGCAGCTTTACCGCCGGTGTACGCGATGGACAACACTCCGGTGATAATTAAAAATATTGTAAATAATTTTCCCGAATCAGATAAAGGCTTGACTTCTTTAAATCCTGTCGTTGTAATTGAAATAACCGACATATAAAAAGAATCGAGAAGATCAAAATCCGGTTCAATTGTTTCATAACCAAAAGTACCGATAAGTATCACCAGCACAATAAGTATTATTCCAATTTTAAGTTGTTCAGTTGCTTTTGATTTCATATTTCATTTTCAAAATTTTTAACAAAACAAAAACATAATATTTATACTAATAATCAAGTAAATTATTTTAGCAATTCAGAGTTAAACCCGAATTATAGTATTGTCAGCTAAATCCTTGTTTTTTTTGTTAAGAAATATGAAAAATACTTTTCTGGTTTTACCTTTAAGTCCTCTTTTTTAAGAGAGGATTTAGGTGAGTTAATTTAAAATCAAAATCAGAAAAGTATTTTGGGAATAACAGTTTGTTGTCGGCTGTGCCGCGCTATGCAATAGAAACATAAAGTAAAGATACAAACTTAGTAAAAAGTAATGCCTACAAGGACTTGCCCCGACTTAACTGGAGTTGGGATGATAACCCTTTGGGTTTTTTAATATAGTTATCATCCCTTACTCCGGCTTTGTCGTTTATGCATTAGTGTTTTTCTAATGTATAAATTGGGTTAAATAATGCAGCTTTCAACATTAATTTTTTTTGTAGAACAAACCTTCCTCGCAGAGCCCAGTGGACGGTTTGTTCATTGTTAAATGTAGAAAAAATTTTGAAAAACGGCAGCAAAGTTTCTTTTTTAAAAAATAAACCGACTGTTCGCAGAACTCTTAGAGGAAAGTCGGTTCTACAATTTTCATTTTTAAAAAATTAACCGGAAAATCAGTCGAAAGCCGGATTCGGTCTTTGCCGAAATATTTTTATTTAATGTTGTAAATAATTGCTGCTGTTAGTTTTAATTTTGACTCTGAATCGCTGAATTATTTTCAAAATATGACAAATAACTTTTTTCTTAATACTAACATTTTTATCAGGTTACTACATTCAAAAAAAACAATACTAATTTATAAAAAGAAACTAATTAAAGAATTTATTAAATTTATGATAATACTTAAAGTAATAAAAGCACGATACTAATTGATTTATAATAGACACGGCTTTTTAATTGAACTATATTTTAAAACAAATTGGTTAAACTATGAGGGTAACAAAAATATTTAATTCGATACTAATTTTCAGTTTGCTGCTATTTTCGTTAAGCTGTGATTTTAATGGCGGAACAGTAACACCTGTACCAAATCCTACAACACCAAATTCCCCTTCCCCCGCTGACGGTTCAACTAATATAGCTAATGTAGTTACTCTCGGCTGGCAAACTGATGGTGCAACAAAGTACGATGTTTATTTCGACAGTGTTAATCCACCGCAGAAAAAAGTCGCCTCGGATATTAACATTAATCATTTTACTGTAGTTGCTTCCGGTTTCAGTACTGCATATTATTGGAAAATTGTTGCTAAATTTGCAGATGGAAAAACAAGCAACGGCTCTGTTTGGAGATTTACTACAAAACAGCAAGGTACTTCCGACCAAGGCTTTGTTATGATTGATCACAGCATTTCAACGCAATTGCCAAATTTTGTAAATATACTTTTTCAAGTTGTGGATTTAAACGGTGTTGGAATTGATAATTTAACAACCGCTGATTTTACATTGCTTGAAGATAATCAAGTAATATCTCCTTCAGAATCAAATATGCAAATTCAAAAAAGGCAGCAAAATCCTTACACACTTCAAACTGTGCTCGTTCTTGATAACAGCACGAGTTTAACAAGCGAAATAAGCCAAATACGAAGTGCTGCTTTGGATTTTATAAACAATATGATTTCTCAACAGGAAGTTGCGGTTCTGGAATTTTCGGCTCGGACAATTCTACTACAGGATTTTACTTCCGATAAAACTAAGTTAACTGCTGCAATTAATACTTATGCACTCGGAGCACCTTCAACCGATTTGTACGGTGCGGTCGTTGAATCAGCAGCAAAAATGACAGACATTATCTCTGCTCAGAAAATTAACCAAAGTTCTATGATTCTATTTACTGATGGCGTTGATACTCAAGGTTCAACTTCTTTGAACGAGGCATTAAATGCAATTGGCGGAAAACGAATTTACACTGTCGGGCTTGGTCCCGAAATTGATCAGGATATTCTTCAACAACTTGGAACTTCAGGATTTTATCCCATTGCAAATGCAAGCGAACTTACGGGAGTTTTTTCTAAGATTCTTGATGAATTAAATAAATATGCAAATAGTTTTTATTGGCTGAATTACTCAAGCCCGAAAGAAGGAAATCTCGACCACGTTTTACAATTGAGTTTAAAGAACAATCCTTATCCGTCGGCAATAAACGGAACATTTAGTTCTTCAGGATTTTATCATCCTGATAAAGCGGGAATTTACGTCAATGCTTCTGTCAATAATCCCAATGGAATTTCGCAGGATGATTTGACTTCCGGCAGCACAAGAACATATCAAGTTGTTACTTACCTAAGCACAACTGCACCTGTTTATGTTTGGAGTAATTTATCTCCGTCTGTTTTGACTGTTGTTCCTTCTACAACGGATAGTTCTCAAGCACAAGTAACGGCAACAGGAACTACCGGTTCAATCGGATTAATTAAGGTTACGGATACTGCCAATAGTGAAACGGTTACTTTTCAAATTAATATAAAATAGAAATAATGGCGGTAAACAAAAAAGAAGTTGAGCATATAGCAACACTTGCAAAGTTAAAATTTTCGGATTCTGAATTAGATGATTTTACTACGGAAATGAATCAAATTTTGAAGTATGTTGATAAATTAAACGAATTGGATACTACTGATATTGAGCCTTTGATTCATCCGGTGGAAAATGTAAATGTTTTTCGCGATGATAAATTGGGGCAATCGGTATCAACTGAAGATGCGTTAAAAAACGCTCCCGATAGAACGGATACATTTTTTAGAGTTCCGAAAGTTATTAATAATTGATAATTGAGAATGGACAATGGATAATTAAAAAATGATAATTGGCATAATTCCCGCAAGATTTGCTTCATCCCGGTTAATGGGAAAACCGCTTGCCGATATCGGCGGTAAACCGATGTTAAGACATACTTGGGAACAAGTGAAAAAAGCCAAATTACTAAATGAAGTTATTATTGCAGTCGATGATTCCAAAGTTTACGATGTTGCAAAAGGTTTTGGTGCCCAAGTGATTATGACCCCGAAAGAATTACCGACCGGTTCCGATAGAATTGCGTTTGCAGCGAAAAATTATGCGGCTTCCGATATTATTGTAAATATTCAAGGCGACGAACCGTTCATTCAGCCGCGAATGATTGACGAGGCAATTGAACCGCTGTTATTTGATAAATCCGTAAACGTTTCCACTCTTGCAAAACAAATTACTACTGTTGATGAATTAAAATCCAAATCAATTCCCAAGCTTGTTTTTGATTATGAAAATTATGCTCTCTATTTTTCACGCTCCCCAATTCCTTTTGTGCGTGATGCAAAAAATAATCTTGAACGAATTGCTTCCGCTGAAATTTATAAACACATCGGTTTGTATGTTTTTCGAAAAAATACATTATTAAAATTCACCAAATTAAAACCGACTGTGTTGGAACAAGCCGAAAAATTAGAGCAGCTGCGAATGCTTGAAAACGGAATTAAAATAAAAATTGTTACTACGGAATACGATAGTTTTTCGGTCGATACACCAAAGGATTTGGAAATAGCAAGAAA
>CAZXDS010000073.1:0-15003 GCA_964639525.1 uncultured Melioribacteraceae bacterium
GAATCATATTCATCTTATCCGAATATTGTTGAAAAATTTAAAATTATACACGATAAAATTATTCAATCTCAAAAATAATTTTAATGAATAACTCCGTCGAAATATCTAATAATATGAATGCACTTTTATTGCAGAAAAAATTTTACGAACTGCAGATTTTAATGATGAGTAAATTTGCAGCTAACGAACAGTTTGAAGAAATAGAAACTGTTTTAACTGTAATGCTTGAACGCGGTTTCTCCGAAAAAGTTATTGCTGTTATTCAACAGTTGTTGCACATTCGGGAGGAATTTAAACTATTACTAATTTTGGGAAAAGCAGAAAGCTTAAACGGGAATTACGATGCCGCTATTGAAGTGTACTCAAAAGCAAACTCAATAAAACAAAATTCGGTAGAAGTAATTTTCAGTCTTGGAGTGATTTCTCAAAAAAACGGGAATAATGAAGAAGCAATCAAATACTTTAAAAAAGTAATTGAGATTAAAAGTGATTTGCCGGAAGCATTTTATAATCTCGGAAATATTTGCCGATTATCAAATAAGTATGAAGAAGCGGAAGCGTATTATAAAAAATGTTTGAAATTATCTTCTCAAAATGCAGACTGCCTTTATAACATTGGTGTTGTAAGCGAGAAGCAATTTAAGTACAAAGAAGCTTTGGAATATTACAACAAGGCAATAGCCTTAAATCCGAATTTCGTTGATGCTCATTGGAACAAAGCTTTACTGCTTTTGCTGTTTGGCAGTTACAAAGAAGGGTGGCGGGAATACGAATGGCGACTCCGAATGAAAAAGCACCGGCGAAATGAATTAAATTTTCAATATTGGAATGGCGAGAATCTAAACGGTAAGAAATTATTGGTTTATGATGAACAGGGCTTTGGAGATACATTTCATTTTATGAGATTTGTTTCTTTACTTAAAAGGAAATATTCCGTTGCGGTAAGCTTTGAATGTAAAAAAGAAATTTATCCTTTATTCAAAAATGATATAAATTTTAGCAATCATTATATCAGAGAAGAGAAAAAGTATTTGAATGATGAATTTGATTTTAAAGTGTCGTTATTAAGTTTACCTTCCCTGTTAAATATTAACGAAGATGATATGTGCGTTGCAGAGTCGTACATTGAGGTTGATGCTCAAAATTTTTCGGTTAAGCTTAAAGGTACAAATAAAATAAAGCTTGGTTTTGTTTGGAGTGGAAATACCGAGCATCAAAATGATGAATTTCGTTCGATTCAAATTGAACAATTATTACAGGTATTTGAATCTCAAAAAATGCAGCTTTACAGTTTGCAGAAAAGGGATAAAACTGACGATAAAATTGACAGATTATTTGAACTCAATAATGTAATAGACTTAAATAATAGAATTAAAGATTTTCATGATACGGCAGAAATAATTTCTCAATTAGATTTAGTGGTTACCGTTGATACTTCGGTTGCACATCTTGCCGGTGCAATGATGAAACCTGTTTGGATTTTACTTCCGGCTAATCCGGATTGGCGGTGGGGGTTAAACGGTGAAACGACTTTTTGGTACTCAACGGCAAAATTATTCAGACAAAATTATCTTGGTGACTGGAACGAAGTATTCAATGTTATTAAAAAAGAATTAATAAATTTTGAGTCTGAAGATAAAAAAACAGATTATGTACAAATGGTTGAAAAGGCTGTCAAATTATTCAATAATTCCGGATTTAATGAAGCAGCAGAAATTTTTGAGAATATTGTTAAAAATTATGGAAGCGAAAAAATAGTTCTAAATAATCTTGCAATGTGCTACCAAAAGACGGGATTGTTTAATAAAGCTGTCAAGAAGTGTAACGAATCAATAAAGCTTTATGCCGACTATTTGCCTGCTTACAGCACTCTCGCAATAAATTATTTTTACCTTGGACAGAAAGATAAAGCGGTCAGGATATTAATATTAGCTTTGAATAAAAATCCTAAAGACAGAGATATTCTTTTTAATCTTGCCAATATTTATCATAGAACAGAAGAACCGGAACTCGCTGAAAAATATTACGAACAGTTATATATGCTGGGAAAACAATCGGTCGAGCTGATTTACAATTATGCGCTGTTGCTTATCGAAAAAAATAATTATGAAAAAGCTAAAAGCATTTTAGATAAGGGTGAAATAGAATATCCCGAAGAGCCGCAGCTTCTTTTTTTAACGGGAAACATTGAAAAGCATTTTGAAAGATTTAAAAATGCAGAGCTAATTTATTCAAAGGTGATTGAATTAAGTCCCGATTATATTGATGCATATTTGAATCTTGCAAATACATTTTATTTGATGCGTGATTTAAATAGTGCTTTCGAAATATATTCCTTGCTGAAGAGTAAGAACATTGATGACGCAAGAATTGATTACAGTCTCGGCGTTTTATCATTAGAGAAAAACAAGTATGAAATTGCCGAAGGATATTTTAGAGAAGCGATTGCTAAAAATACCGACAATCCTGATTTTCACGTTGCACTGGCAGAAATTCTATTTTCAATAGGGGATTATAAAACCGGGTGGGAAGAATTTGATTGGCGGTATAAGAGAAAAGAATTTCAAAATAAAAAAATTATTCTGCCGAATAAATTAAGTGATTTGGCAGAAAAAAATATTTTAATATATGAAGAACAGGGAATCGGTGATACTTTTCAGTTCATTAGATTTGCAAAAAAAATAAAAACTAAAAACAATAAAATTACTTTTGCAGCGAGAAAAGATGTCCAAAAATTAATTGAAGAGCTTGAATATATTGACGCTGTTGTTGACAGAGATTTTGTTTCCGATAAATTCGATTATATGTTTCCGCTTGTATCACTTGGAAAATTCTTTGTCAGTGATATAAGAAATATTGGACGAACTAAAAAATATATTAATATAAATAATATCAATTTGCGAAATATTAGAAAAACAAATAATATCAATATCGGCATTTGCTGGCGAGGAAACAGTTTTCCTGTTCATAACAGAAAACGACACACTGAACTTGCAGATTTTGTGAAGTTATTTGATATAGATTCAACCGCGTTTTTCTGTCTGCAAAAAGATATTACTATAGATGAAAAAAATGTATTGCGGAACTTTGATAATGTAACTGATTTATCTTCACAATTAAAGGACTTTAATGATACAGCGGCATTCTGTTCTCAAATGGATTTGATTATTTCCGTTGATACTGCGGTTCTTCATCTTACGGCGGCAATGGGAAAAACCGCTTGGGCTTTGCTTACTTTCAGTCCTGATTGGCGATGGCAAATAAAGTCCGATAAATCTCCGTGGTATCCGACAATGAAATTATTCAGGCAAAAAATTATTTTTGAGTGGGATAATGTTTTCGACAATATAAAAGAAGAATTAAAAAATTATACACTATTTTAATGAATATATCGGAAAAGATTAAATACGGTGAAACACTTATCAGTAAAGGCGATTTGGATGACGCTGTAAAAGTGTTTAGGGAAATATTAGCTGAAGATAAATTAAACTATACAGTATTAAATTATCTTGGAATTACATATTCGATGCTAAAAGAATATGATGCAGCGGCGGAAACTCTTCAAAAAGCAATTGACTCCAATTTTTCTAAACCAAATGCATACTTAAACTTAGCAATTATTCTTTTCCAAAATGGGAAGGAAAAAGAATCGTTGGCTTATTACGAATCAGCCATTGAAAAAGATGGAGCAAATTCTACTGCATATTATAATTATGCTGTAGCCTTAAATGAACTCGGCAATTACGACAAGGCACAAATAAATTACGAAAAGGCAATTGAACAAAAAACGGATAATTATCAAGCCCGTTACAATTTAGGTTTGTTAAATTTACTTCAGGGCAATTATGAAAATGGTTGGAATGGTTATGAACTCAGGGATAAAGCCGGTACTGTAAAAAGAAGAATAATGCAGGGAGAAAGATGGACCGGAGAAATAATTAAAAATAAAACTCTGTACGTTTATCCGGATCAGGGGTTTGGAGATACTATTCAATTTGTTAGGTTTTTACCTGAGATTCAAAAAAGAGTTGGAACTCTAATATTTGAATGTCAACCGAGTTTGTTTTCATTGTTAAAAAACATTTCCGGTTTTGACGAAATTGTTGAAATGAAAAAATTATTAGAACCTGTTAAAACTTATGATTATTATCTGCCGATTACGAGTATTGGTAAAATCTTAAAAATAAATGAGCAAAGTTTTGTTTGGAATAAATCATATATTTCGGCAAATATAAATGCTGAAAGTAATTGGTCACATTATTTTAAGCAGATTACTGAAAAAAAAATCGGTATTACATGGAGAAGTAATTCTAATTATAAAGAAGACGGGAAACGGGCAATTCCGTTAGAGAATTTGGAATGTCTTTTTTCAATTAGTGGAATTGAATATTTCAGTCTGCAAATGGAACCGACAGCAGATGAAATTGAAATATTAAGAAGAAATGAAATAAAAGATTTAAGTGAAGATATTAAAAATTTTAAGGATACTGCCGAAATAATTGAACAATTGGATTTAATTATTTCAACTGATACTGCAGTACCGCATCTTGCCGGAGCAATGGACAAACAAGTTTGGCTGCTGCTTTCCAATCAACCTGATTGGCGTTGGCAGTTAGAACGCAGTGATTCTTTCTGGTATCCAACAGTTGAATTATTTAGACAAGGTGAAACTGGAAACTGGAAAACTGTTATTGACGCAATATTATCAAGACTAAGTAAAATGGTAGAAACGAACATCAAAGACAGATTAATTAAAGATATTTTTACACTTGAAGGAATGACAAGATTTACAGACTTTATGAAGGAAATTAAAAAAGAGACTTATCCGGAAGCGCCCTTAGATTTTCATACTCAAATATCAGATAGGTTGATAGTTGAGCTATTGCAAAAAATTAATCTTTCTCAAAATAAAAGAATTTTAGATGTTGGGTGCGGACAAGGGTTGGCTTTGAAGAAGTTTACCGAATATGGATATAATCCGGTTGGTATTACATTAAATGATACTGATTATAAAATATGTAAAAATCAGGGTTACGAAACTTATCTAATGGATCAATCATTTTTGCAATTTGAGAATGAAAAATTTGACTTAATTTGGGCAAGACATGTTTTGGAACATAGCATTTTCCCATATTATACATTACATGAATATAATCGTGTGTTGAAAAAAAATGCATGGCTTTATGTAGAAGTTCCGGCTGCAGGTTTTGATGCTGTTCATGAAAATAATCCCAATCATTACAGTGTGTTGACAAAAACAATGTGGAGTTCACTTTTTCTACGAAGTGGGTTTCGCAAAATTAATAATATGGTTTTTAAACTTGAGTTAACTCAAGGCGGAAAAGATCAATACTGGATTTTTATTTTACAAAAAATGAACAATTAAAAAATGAAAAACAATCAACAAAAATTAACGTTAGCCTTATCCAAAGGAAAAAATTTCGGATGGGGTGTTTGTAGCCAATATCTTAGACAGGAAACTCCCAAGTTTTATAACAATATAGAAGTTTGGGATTATGAGAAAGACGGAAATTCAGTTTTGAAAATTGAAGGAAATGTATTTCACGCTTTGGCTGATTTGAATTTCAATACGATTTGTAAAATTTGGGGCGATAAAAATTACGGTTATACTTTTTTTGAAAATGAATTGAATAAGTTTTCTGTTGAAAATTCTAAAAAGTTCGTAAAAATTATCGGCGGCTCTTCGTGGAATAAAACGAAACTGTTGGAAAAGGGAATCAATAATTCCGATATGCTAATACAAGGCATTGATCCGGAACTTTTTTATCCAATTGAACACAAGAAGGATGAGGACTTGTTTGTGATATTTTCCGGCGGGAAGTTTGAACTGCGAAAAGGACAGGATTTGCTCTTAAAAGCAATAAAAATATTGCATGAAAAATATGATGATATTGTTCTGATAAATGCTTGGTATAATATGTGGCCTCGTTCTATGGAATTATTTGCGAATTCACCGCACATTAAGTTTGAGCTAAAGGGGAATAATTGGACTGAATGGATGCAGCATATTTATGAAATTAACGGCATAAACTCGGAAAAAATTATTACTCTTGAGTTGACTGAGAATTCAAAACTACGAAATTTATATTCTCAAACGGATATTGGTGTTTTTCCTAATCGATGTGAAGGTGGTACAAACCTTGTATTGATGGAATATATGGCGTGCGGAAAACCGGTAATTGCAACAAATGCTACAGGGCACACGGATATTTTAACAAATAGCAATGCGATATTATTAAATCAAAATAAACCTTTAAGGCTAATGAACAATAACCAAATTTGGGCGGAATGGGTTGAACCTTCGTTGGACGAACTTATTGCACAAATTGAATTTGCTTACCATAATCGCAGTAGCATTAGGCAAACAGGAAAAATTGCAGGTGAGTACATGAAAAATTTTACTTGGGAAAAATCCGCACAAAATCTTGTGAAACTAATAGAATGAATTTTTCTATCGTTATTCTAAATCAGTTAAATATTTAATTGCAATTTCATTTTCCGGTTCAAGTTCCAACGCTTTTTTAAACATAAGTTTTGCATCTGCATTAGTTCCTTTGTTAATATTCAATATTCCTAAATTTATATAAGGTGCGGTAAGGTAAGGATAAAATTTTTTTATACTATTAAAAACTTTTTCGGCTTGTTCAAAGTTTTTACTCTCAATTAAATTTTTACTTTCCTTTAGCCATAAATCGACCCAGTTACTAACTAATAACAGCGGATTATCTTTTGCAAGTTGTTGCCACTTTTTATGAAAAATAATTTTATTTCGCTCATGGATTTCTGTAGCCGTCTCTTCTTTGTCATAAAATTTTATTTTGTCCATAGAATTAATACTGCCGCTCCAATGGTGAGCGTAGGCAGTAGTTGGGACAATATAGCTTTTTAGTTTTGCTTTTTTTATCTGAAGCCCAATATCCCATTCTTCATAATAACAAGGTGTAAATTTATTCTCAAATTTTAAAATTCCATCGGAAAAATATTTCGTTTTTACAGCGAATAAAAATCCGGAGACACCGTCCACTTCAATAATCTTATCAAAACTTCCCTTATCAAAATATTCAAAATCCTGTGCAAGTTCAAAATTAAAATAGGAACCTTGTGGTCCAACCATGGCAGCATTTGGTTGAGATATTATAGTTTTTTCTATCGCCGTAACAGTTGCCTTTTCAATATGAACATCTGAATTAATAATAAACGTGATAGGAGTTCTGGAAATATTGAGTCCGATATTCCAAGCACGAGAAACACCTACGTTGTGTTTCATAATCGCATAATAATCAATTCGTTTATCATCTTTCATTTGATTTGCTACTTCTTCGGAATTAAAAATAATTATAATTTCTCCGCCGATTTTTTCAAGATCGTCTAATAATGTTTTTATGTTGAACTCACTTGCCGGAGAATAATCAATAACAGGAATTACGAAACTGCGTTTTAATTTGTTAATTTTTTCAATAGGAACGGAAATATTTTTTAAGGAATTATTTCTTAACTGTTGTGCGGTAGATGTTTCTGCGTTTTTCCCCGACAATACATTTAACATTTCTTCTGTTCTATCTTCATATTTGTGAGCAGCTCGAATTATTTCCTGACCTCTTTTTGCAATTGCTTCTCTAAGTTCATCATTTTCCAAATAAAATTCGGCTGTATTAATAATAGTGTTGTCTTCATATACCGTTAGATCTTCACCGTCGATAAATAATTCATCTTGTCCGCTGTTTTTTGCAAAGTCAGTTAACAAACATGTTCCGGTTGACATTACTTCAAAAACACGCATATTCAAGTCGTTACGAATTGCATTATTGAAAACAATTTTTGAACTGCTAAAAATTGCTGACATGTCTTTCCAAAATGAACGTTCAATATGAACAGACAGTTTTCTTTTTAGCATTGTCAATAATTTTGATCGCCGTTCATTACCATAAAAAGAACCGACAAATCCAATATCGTTTTTCTTGGTATCGCTAAATTTATCATGAATTTCGGTATCGCATCCAAGCGGAAGCCAATGCACAGAATTAATTCCTGCATTTTTAAAATCATTCAAATATTCTCTTTGGGCAATAAAAACATGATTGAAATTTTTAGCCCATTCTATGTGCTCTTCCAAATGCAGATGTGAATCAATGAAATAACATGCTGTTGGAATTGGCAAATATTTTATGTTCTCAGGAAAATTTGTAGGAACTGATTCAATCCATATAAAATAATCAGGTTTTTTTATTTTCTCTGTTTTATTATACAAGTCAAGAATATCTGCTTTCCAATCTGCATGAATATCTTGTGGAAGAATAGGAAGTTTCATATTTTGTAAATTCCAACTTTCTATTAACTCTTCAGGGAGTTTAGGACCAACAGTAATAACGTCATATTTTTTTCTAAGTGCCCGCTCAAAATAAACAGCGGTTGTTACAGGATATGAAACAAAGTTCAGCCAGATTTTTTCCATAAATTTTCCAAAATTAAATAAAAGTAAAAAGAATCAAATTTGATACCAGTCTATTTCTAATAATTCAAACTTGAAGGGGTTCGTGTTTCCACAAAAGTGTGTAATATTAAACAGTTGGTTGATATAGCCTGCAAGCAAGCATTGTTTAATTGCTAAGTTATTTAAAAAACTACGTTTTATTAAACAAATCGCAATAATTTTTAACAAAAGTACTTTTTGAAAATTTTTGGCTTAATAATTGTCTTTACCATATCAATCAATGGGATTATTCCCAAAATTTTAGGCAAAATTTGGAATTAATGACGGAAATAGTGAAAACGATTCAAAACATTTCAGATGATGATAATTGTGAATCAGAACCTACGGATAATTATTTATTAGTAGCTTCTGAAGAAAAAGCACTTTATCACTTTCAACAAGGTTTAAAAAATTTTGAGAATCGAAATAATAAGGAAGCTAAAAGTGAATTTTTAAAATCATTGGAATGGAATGCACATTCTATAGATGCAAATTTCAATATAGCTATACTTTTGCGAGATGAAAAAGAATATCGGAACGCAATACACTATTTTACTAAAGTTACTCAACTTGATCAGCAAAATTTTATTGCCCTTTTCAATATTGCGTTTTGCTATGAAATGTTGAAAAAGTATGATGAGGCAATATTATTTTATGAAGAAGCCCAAAAAATTTCGCAAGATAATTCGCTGCTGTATTTCAATCTTGGAAATATTTTTAAGGAATTAAAGGATTGGTTAAAAGCTAAAGAAAATTACGCTAAGGCTCTTAGTATTGAACCGAACAATACAAATTACTTAATAAATATTGCTGCTGCCTATTATTTTACCGGATTTTTTAAGGAAGCAATTTCTGTTTTTCATAAAATATTAGATTTGGACCCTGATAATATTTCTGCAAAAATTAATTATGCAGCTGCTCTGGTTGAAATAGAAAAATATGATGAATCTTTAAGAATAAACAATTCCCTTTTAAAAACGAATAATGAAGATGCAAAGTTACATTATAATTTTGCCGTTTTGCTTTTACTACTTGGAAATTATGAACAGGGATTTAAAGAGTATGAATGGAGACTGACAAATAAGGAAAAATATAACAGCTATCCGGAAATTCCCTTTTGGAACGGTGAAGAATTATCAGGTAAAAGAATAGTTGTAATTGATGAACAAGGTATAGGGGATACATTTCAATTTGTAAGATATTTTAAATTTTTAAAAGAAGACGGGGCAGAAGTCATTTTTTCGTGTCGAAATGCTTTGGTTAATTTTATGGAGTTGACAGTTGGTGAACAATCTCTAACAGATAATATTATTCCGTTGGGCACTCCGGTAGAAGCGGATTACAAAATCTACATGATGAGCCTCCCCTTAAAATATTTGCCAAAAGAAAACAATCTGAGATTTAAATTTCCTTATTTAAATTTTAGTAGTGACGCAAGCAAAAATTTTTCAATTGGAATTGATGAACACAGACTAAATATCGGCATTGTTTGGCGAGGAAATCCTGAGCATAAATATGATTTCAAACGCTCAGTAAAAATTGAAAAATTTTTAAATATGGTTCCGAATGAAAACATTAAATTATTCAGTTTACAGAATGATATTACTGAAGAAGAAAAAGAAATATTAAATTCAAATAATATAGTTGATTTAACTTCACATCTTGAGCCCTTTATTGAAACTGCAGCAATTATTAAGCAGCTTGACTTAATCATCTCTGTTGATACTGCTGCTGCCCATCTTGCCGGAGCTCTGAATAAGAAAACATTTTTGCTTTTGTCAAAAGTTCCGGATTGGAGATGGGAATTGAAAAAGAACAGTACGGAACTTTATCCATCATTAAGAATATTCAGACAAGAAAGAGTTGGCGATTGGACTACTGTTTTTGATAATGTCAAAATAGAAGTTGAAAGAACAGTGGAAAATTATTTTAGTAAAAGGCTTAATAATTCAGCAATATTGATGAATATCAAATTAAAAGGGTTGGAGGCATTTGAGAAAAAACAATATGCTGAGGCCATTAATAATTTCGAAAAATATTTGTCAATAGAAACAGATGATTTAGAACTGCTTTTTTGGCATGGATGCGCGTATTATAATTTGAATATGTTTGAAAAAGCAGAAGAAATTTTTCTGAAGTTAGAAAAAACGGATATTCAACATTTTGAAGTTTTATCGTTGCTTGGAAAATTATATTTACAGCAAAACAAGTTTGACTTTGCAGAAAATTATTACAGTCAGGCTTTAGTTAAAGAAGAGAATAATGAACTGTTAAACGGAATTGGAATATCGCTACAGAAGCAAGGTAAATTTAGCGAGGCAACAACATATTTTGAAAGAGCAATTGAAAATAAACCGAATATTGCAGGCAATCACCTTAATTACGCCAACAATTGCTATTATCAACAAAGATTTGATGAAGCTATTAAACATTTTAATTTGGCTATTGAGTATGAAGATTTGCTTTCCGCACATGTTGGGAAAAGCTTCGTTCATCTTGCCTTAAAGGATTTTAGGACAGGATTTAATGAATATCAATGGAGTTTGACAAAGTATACACCTCCTAATGAAAGTAAAGCTATAAAATGGATCGGCCAATATGCAAAAGATAAAAGTATTTTTATATATGCAGAGCAAGGGCTTGGGGACGCAATTCAATTTGCAAGATTTTTACCAATAGTTAAAGAGAAAGGACTAAATATAACACTTCGCTGTCCGGAACCATTGAAAAAGTTTTTTGAAGCTATTCCTTTCATAACGGGTTTGAGTGATACAATATTGCCGGATACGGATTTTTATTGTTCATTAATAAATTTACCGAATGTACTTGGATTATACAATGTACAAGATTTTACATTGCCTGAGAAAATTTTTAATGTCGATAAAGAATTGATAAAGAAATGGAAGCTGCTGCTTAACAAAGAAAAGTATAATGTAGGTCTGGTTTTTGAAACGAAATCAAAATCTTTAACTACAGCAGATAGAAATATACCCTTCCATTTGATTGAGTCATTAATAGAAAATGAAAAAATTGATTTCTATTTACTTCAAAAAGAATACGGGAATAATGAATATAAATCTCTTGTTGATAAATATTCAAATGTTCAAATAGTAAGTAAGAATATTGTTGAAGTCGCAGCTCTTATTAAAAATTTGGATATAGTTATTACTATCGACTCAATGGTTGCAAATCTTGCGGGAACGTTAAATAAGGAAACTTGGGTTATGCTGCCGTTTGTTTCAGATTGGCGATGGACGTATACGGGAGAAGATAGTTATTGGTATCCTTCGGTTAAATTATTTAGACAAACAGAATTTAATAATTGGACGGAGGTAATTTCAAAAGTAAAATCAGCACTTAATAATAAAGTTCAATTATTCTCAAAAAAGAATAATGGTAACTCTTCTGAAATTATCGAAATAAAAGAATTGCTAAATAAACACAATTTAGAAGATGCGAAAAACAAACTTCTGAATATTCTTCAAAAATATCCTGATAATGCAGAAGCTAATTTTTATCTCGGCTATATATGCCAATTAGAAAATGATTTCCGAAATGCTGCATCACAATATTCAAAAGTGCTGAGTATTGTTCCTGCGCATTTTGATGCACTTAATAATCTGGCAGTTGTATTAAAGGATTTAGGTCGTTTCAGCGATGCAAAAGAATTTTTAGATTATGCTAAAATTCTGAATAATAATAATTCATCAGTTTATAACAATTTGGGAATTGTAAACGATTTGCTGGGCAATTTTGAAGAAGCCATTGCAAATTTTGAGAAAGCAATTTCAATCAATCCTAATTACGAAGAAGCTTTACTGAACTATGGCAATACTTTGCAGACTGAAAAGCAATATTCAAAAGCTATTCAAGTATTAGATAACCTTCTTGAAATAAATCCCCAAAATGTAGGCGGTAATTTTAATAAGGCACTAACCCTTCTTTCAATGGGAAATTATAAAAAGGGTTTTGAACTTTATGAATGGCGAAGGAAAAGGGCTGATTTTGTTACAAGAAATTTTACTCAGCCCGAATTAACAGACCAAACTATTGAAGGCAAAACAATTTTAGTTTATGATGAGCAAGGGTTAGGAGATACGATACAATTTTGCCGATACGTTAAACTGTTATCAGAAAAAAATACAAAAGTAATTTTGCAGTGCCATTCAGCTTTATCCGATATGTTAAAAGGTTGTCGTGGCGTATATAAAGTTATTGCAAGGGAATCATTGAATGATCCTGATATTCAATATGACTATCATATCCCTCTTTTGAGTTTGCCGAAATATTTTAATACAAGTTTGAAAACTTTACCGGCAACAATCCCTTATATAAGTGTAGCAGAAGGTTTAACAGAAAAATTTCACTCAAAGTATTTTGCAAACGGAAAAGTTAATATCGGAATAGTATGGGAAGGAAAAACACCCGTAGGCAATGCACACAGAGCGTGTCCCATGGAGTTTTTTACTACACTAATCGGGGAAGCGAAATATGAATTTTTCAGCTTGCAAAAAGGCGAAGCGGCATATCGTGATAAACAAAAAATGAATAAACATGGAATTATTGATTTGTCGGATGAGTTAAATTCTTTTAACGAAACTGCGGCAATAATTAAAAACTTAAATCTTGTGATTACAATAGACACATCAGTTGCTCACCTTGCAGGGGCTTTGGGAATTAAAACTTACACATTGTTATCATACAAAAGTGATTGGCGTTGGCAAAACAATAATGATTGGCTTTCAATTTGGTATCCGCAAATGAAATTAATTAAACAGAAAAAATTCGGTGAATGGAAAAGTATTTTTGAAAAAATAAATTTTTTATTGAAAAAAGAGAAATGGATTTCACAAACAATAATAATCAATAATAATAAAAGGAGTTAAAAATGGGTTTCAAAGTAAACACAAATATCGACGCCCTCAAAGCCTACTATCAGTTGGCAAGAACAAACAGTCAAACTGCAAAAGCGCAGTTAAGGCTGGCATCAGGACTGAGAATTAATTCAGTTGCAGATGATACTTCCGGTTTTAATGTCGGAACATCATTAAAAGGAAAAGTTTCTGTAATGAAAGCGGCACAATCTAATGTTTCATCGGCAAAAGATTTGATGGCTACAGCCGAAGGTTCATTATTGGCTATCAATGATCTTCTTGTAAAGATTGACGGAAAATTATCAGATTCTACAAACCCGACAAATGATAGAACATCGCTTGCCAACGACATAAAAGCACTTGCAAGTGAAATTCAGAGTACTTTGACTAATACAAAGTACAATGATACAAATATCCTGTTCTCAGGAGCCGGTGCCGGTTTCACATTCCAAGTTGGGGAATCAACGGATACTCTGCAGCTCGATTTTGCCTCAAGTTTAGCGAGTACGAGCGGAGGAGGTTATGGTTCCGGTATTTCTGCGTCATTATCCAGTTTTGTAAATGTTGCTGCAAGCACTTTGGAATCTGCAGCAGGCGGTGCTGCTACAGTTGCAGGGCTACAAACTGCCTTATCAAATTTGAAGACTGCCATTTCCAGTTCGCTTGGCAAAATTGGTAACTTTACACAAAGACTTAATGTTAAGCAAGATACTTTAAACGTTACTATCGCAAATGCACAATCAAGTATTAGTAGATTATTTGATGCGGACATGGCATTTGAACAATTAAATGCAACAAGAGGTTCTATCCTTGCACAGGCGGGTACTGCAATGCTATCGCAGTTAAATTCTTCGCCTCAGCAAGTATTACAGTTGTTTAGATAGTAAATAATTTAAAAGAAAACATAAATATAAAAAGGTAAATTAAATGGAAAATACAGAAGTGTTAAATCCGCAAAAAAGTAAAGCAAACGCTTATTTTGTGAAGGAAATAATGGATTCTACACCTCCTCAACTATTGCTGAAAGTTTATGATTTTGCAATTGCACATTGCCAAAGGGAGAATGTGGATAAATCGAATAGAGCTGTTAGTGAGTTGATTAATTCATTAAACTTTGAAGACGAAGAAGCAAAAAACATTTCGATGGATTTGCTGCGTTTGTATCAATTTGTGCAGGAAAGCACACGAAAAGGAGAATTTGATGTCTCTATCAAAATATTAAGTGAACTTAGAAATACTTGGACCCAAGTATTTGAAAAAGTTGATCTATTGCCGAGTTTAGCTAACTGACTCTGCACTTTTCGAGCATTATTAACGAATGTGAAAACTTGGAGCTGTTTTTATATATTCAATAATTTAAAATTAAAGTTTCAAGATTTTCACGTTCATTAATATTATGTGTCGCAAATTGTTTCACAAACTTTGCCTTTTAAGTCGAAAAATAAGTAGAACTATTTAATTTGGTTTTAAGCAGTAATATCTAATTTCATGAGTAAACTACAAATAGCTAATATTTATTTTGGACAGATTTAGGACAAAAATAAATTGAAAAGAAAAAACAAGCTTCCCTAAACATTTTTTAAAAATTACCGATAATGATTTTAACAAAGGGTCAAGTAGGGAAACTTGATTCAATTA
>CAZXDS010000074.1:0-14898 GCA_964639525.1 uncultured Melioribacteraceae bacterium
TCATGAACCTTTTACTTTTGAAATGATTAGGTGTAGCTAAATGTATAACTCAATACTTTAATTTGAATAATTATAATATTTTTGCAGATAACAAATTTTACTTAATGACTAATTTAAATTCTATTTTATGGTTGAGCAATCAAAAATAATTAACATACATTCAGTCGGGAAAGTTCTGCTCCGAAAAAGTAAAAGAGCAAAACGCATCAACATTTCAATAAAACCAAACCGGGGAGTTGTTGTTGCAATACCAAAAAATATTTCTTTCAAAGCAGGAGAAAAGGTTTTGTATGAAAAAATGGAATGGGTTAAAAAGCATCTTATTACTATTCAAAATGTTGAAAATAACAAACTGATATTTGATGAAACTACAAACTTTACGACTAAGGAACATAAGTTAAAAATTCAACAAACTGAAACACAGGAAATTTCAGCTCAGGTTTCTACTGCTTCTATTCACGTATATTATCCCAAATTTTTGGATGTGAAATCCGAGAAAGTTCAAAGTGCAATACGCCATTTTATTATTTGGACATTAAGACAAGAATCAAAAAAATATCTTCCGATAAGAGTAGAACAGCTATCTAAAGAGTTTGGTTTTAACTACAACAGAGTTTTTGTTAAAAACCAAAAATCACGTTGGGGAAGCTGTTCAAATAGAAATAATATAAATCTCAACATACATTTGATGAGAACCACCGATAAATTAATTGATTATGTAATTCTACACGAATTATCTCACACAATTGAGAAAAACCACGGAGTACATTTTTGGAAATTATTAAACAATATTACAAACAACAAAGCAAAAATTTTAGATAAGGAACTGAAAAAATATTCATTATGGGAATAGAAGTTCAATTGCAGTATTACAGAAACAAAATTATTATTTGGGAAAATGGCACTAAATGTTCGCTGAATGACAAACAAATAACTCAAGCCTACCCAAAACCAAGAAGAATACCGGTTTGATAAAAAATAAAACTCATCAACCATGCAAGCACTAACCCTAGAAGGACTGAAAACCACATCAATTTCCACGAACGAGATTCCGCACGTATTGCAGCAATAGTAGCCAAGCACGGCGAATAAAGAAGAGTGAATATCATAAAACTTAGTCCTTGTAACGGAGTAATTGTTGCGGCAATGTGTGCTGCAGGATTAGCTCCGTAAATCACAACGAGGGACCCAATTACAATTTCCTTAGCAACAAACCCAAACAAAAGAGCAACAATTTCCTGCCACCCAATACCAATGGGATGAAATATCGGAAGTAAAGTCTGTCCTATTATTCCCGCCCACGAGTCTGCACTTCCAACTGCAACACCGAATGGAAGATTTGTTAGAGCCCAGACAAGAATTACACCTGCTACAATTAGCGTAGATGCCCTGTATAAAAAATCTTTCATTTCCTGCCAGGCACGTATAAAAACTGTTTTAACCATTGGTCTGCGATACGGAGGCATTTCTATAATAAACGGTTCGGGTTTGCCAGCGAACTTAAACATTTTTAAAAACAAACCAACTAATATTACAATAAAAAAACTAAATACGTAAAGTGAAAGCAAAACAAGCGGGGCAACAGTCGGCGAAAATAAAATTGCTGCAAAAAATATAAATACCTGCATTCGTGCGCTGCACAATGTAAAAGGAATAAGCAGCATGGTAATTATTCTATTGTGCTGACTCGAAAGAATTCTTGTTCCCATCACAGCGGGCACGTTGCAGCCATAACCTAATAAAATATTTATAAATGCTTTTCCGTCCAAACCGATTGCGTGCATCAAACGATCTATTAAAAAAGCAGCTCTTGTCATATAACCGCTATCTTCAATTATTGACATAAAAATGAAAAACAGTACAATCAACGGAAAAAATGAAAGCACAATTCCAACACCTTGAATAATCCCGTCAATCAAAAAATTTTTAAATAAATCAGATAAACCTGATAATGCAGAAGCAGAGCGTAAATAATCTTGAAGCAGAATAAAACCATTACTAATAAAATTCTGAATTGGAACACCGAGGGAATAAATTCCTTGAAATATTCCAAACATAATGAATAGAAATAACGGCAGTCCGATAAATTTATTCATCAGAACACTGTCAATTCTTTCAGTTATTTTGTCAGAAGCCTCAACTTGTCCGGAAGCTGCCTCGGCAACTAAACCTCGTGCAGCATTAAATCTACAGCGGGCGCATGCTGTGGGTAAATCCGTATTAAGTGTGTGTTCAGTCTTTTTTCGTAAAGTTTCTGAATCCTCTTTGATCTCAAGCAATTTGGGAATAATTTTTGTGATGTGCTCGGCAGAATCTTTACTTTCAATCATACTACGCGCAATAAAAACATCATCAAATTGAGACGCAATATCAATCTTTTCAATTTTTCGTGCGAGTGCCATTATTGCATTTTCCATTACGGGAGGCCACGACAAATTTGGTCTGCGGAATTTTTGCGGGTGCTCAATTACATTAATTATTTTTTGTTTTAATTCTTTTAGTCCTTCTCCTTTTCGAGCAACAATTGGCAAAACCGGCATTTTCAGATGTTCGGAGAGTCTTTCAATATTTATAATTAAACCGTCTCGCTTTGCTTCATCCATCATATTAACGGCTACAATTATCGGCAAACCGCTTTGAGCAAGCTGCAAAGTTAAGCCAAGACTTCTGTATAGATTGCGGGCATCAAGAATATTTATTATTATATCCGGCGGAGAATCAAAAAGAAATTTAGAAACTATCTTTTCTTCAATTGATGTAGCATTAATGGAATATGCACCTGGCAAATCAATTAATGAAATGGGATAATTATCAATTTTAAAAGTACCGACTTTTTTTTCGACTGAAACTCCAGCCCAATTTCCAACCGATTGGTGTGCACCGGTAAGCTGATTGAATAAAGTAGTTTTCCCTGTATTGGGAATAGAAGCTAATGCTACTGATATACTTTTTTTCTCAAGTTGCATTGTTTAACGGTTCCAATATAATCTTTGATGCTTCTCCTCTACCCACATTTATAATCGTGTTTTCATCTAACTTTAAATGAAACCCTTGATTTTTTTCCGCTTCAAGAATTATTGAACCCGTAGATAATCCGCGATTTTGCATTTTTTGTTTGAATTGAAAACCGCCTTTAAATGCCTTTATTTTAAAATTTTTGTTGTCTGTTTTTTCAAGTTTCGAAAGTGGGATTGCAGTCAGTTTACAATCTAACTGAAGTAATTCCTCAACCCTTAAAGCTATGTTCCCATTTTCATCAATCACAACTTCTACGGTACCACCCATTGGAGCAACACGCACAATGCGAAAATGCGAATCCGTCATCACCCCCATTTGTATAAGACGCTGAGGGATTTTATTTTCACCCTGCCCTGATTTTATTATATATTCCGCATCAATTACAATTTCCGATTTTTTCATCTATTTTTTAATACCAATTCAATATAAAAAACTAATTATTGTTAAATATTCAGATTCAATATTCAAAAATATTTAATTAGTAAAAATATCATTAAGAATTATATATGGCAAAAAATAAATTTGCAAATAAATAAATGATTTTTTTATAGAATGTCCTTCAGTGCTAAAGTTATTCAAAATGAATAATTAAGTAATTAATTTTCAAGTGATATTTTCGAGACTTTTTAAAATGTAAATATGTCAATTTTTAAAATATTAATTTTAGTGAAATATTTAAAGTAATTTCATTATTATTGTTAACCTTATATTATAAGGGAGTTTATCACTAAGACTACAAAACAATTTAATTTGATTTCGGATTGGAGTTATTTTAAGTTCAAAACAATTATAATTTCAATACGTCAAAAATAAGTTGATATATTTTCAATCGTGATGCAAGAATTAAAATAATTGTAGAAATTATTATTTTAATATTTATTTCCAATACTATACAACATTCAATATTTCTTTTAATTTAAAGGAGAAAGTTATGAGAAACTCTAATTTGCGATTTCTCAAATTTGTTATAATTCTGTTTTTCTTTTTCATTGTAACAAATTTATCCGCTCAATCTTCATTAATTTCATTTTCAAAATATCATTCGCCAAAAGAAGCTATGCAAAGCTTGGAAGATTTGAGTGCTGATAACAGTTCGATTTCTCAAATTTATAATTTGGCTGAAAGTCCTCAAAAGAACACAGTTGAAATTATTGAAATTGGACCGGAAGTTGGTAAGTCAGAAAAACATTTTCCCGCTATTTTGGTTGTTGCCAACATGGAAGGCGATGTTCCAATCTCAACGGAAGCAGCATTATATTTGGCTCAATTGATTACTCGGAAACCAAGTGCACGAAAAAATTTAACTTGGTATATTTTGCCAAATGGAAATCCCGATGCTGCTATGGGATACTTTTCAAAACTGATTTACAGAGATGTCAGGAATGGGAAATCTATAAATGACGACAAAGATGACCAAATTGATGAAGACGGATTCGATGATTTGAACAAGGACGGGTTTATTACGAAAATGCGTGTGAAAGATCCATCAGGTTCTTGGATGTCGGTTGGTAAAAATTCTCAATTAATGAAAAAAGCAGATGTATCAAAAGGTGAAAAAGGAATTTATAAACTGTACACTGAAGGAATTGACAATGATGGCGACGGGAAATACAATGAAGACGGCAAAGGCGGTGTTGATGTAGGAATAAATTTTCCGCAGCTCTTCAAATCGTTTACTGCAAAAGGCGGTATTTGGCCCGGAAGTGAAGCAGAAAGTTACAGTCTGATGAGGTTCGTTTCTAAACATCCTGAAATAGCAATGACAGTAACATTCGGTTCAACAAATTGGTGTATGATGCAACCAAAAGGCGGAAGACGCGGATCTGTTGACTTGAATAAAATAAAAATACCAAAAAGAATTGCAAAGCGTTTTAACTTTGATGCAGACAGAACTTATAAAATGAAAGAAATTATGGAAATGGTTCAAGCATTTGTTCCCCCCGGAATGGAAGTTACCGAGTCAATGATTTCTTCATTCCTGGGACTTGGAGCAGTTGTAAATCCGTTGGACAAAGACTTAAAATACTACAAAGAATTATCCGACAAATACAAAAAATACTTAAAGGAAAACAAACTGGACGGAAAACGATTTGATCCTGCTGCTGCAAAGAATGGGTCTTTTGAATTATGGTCATATTATCAATTGGGAGTTCCTACATTTTCAATGGACTTTTGGACACTGCCCAAATTAAAAGAGAAGAAAAAAGACGACAAAGACGGACTTACAACGGAGAAAATTGGGAAAATGGATTCCGATGAATTTGTTGCCCTTGGCGAAGACAAAATCGCTGCCTTTTTAAAAAAAGCCGGAGCGCCGCCTCAATACAAAGCGTCAATGGTTATCAATATGGTTAAAAGCGGAAGAATTACACCGGAAAAAATTTCGGAAATGATGAAAAAAATGTCGAAGCCCAAAGAAGATAAAAAGGGCGGAAATAAAAAAACAAAAGCTCTGCTTGATTTCAGTAATAAATACTTAAACGGCAAAGGATTTGTAAAATGGCAAAAATATCAACACCCGACTCTCGGTGAGGTTGAAATCGGCGGAGCTGTTCCTTTTGCTGATAATACGCCTCCCACTTCAATGATTGATTCACTTTTAAAAGGACAAGTTCCTTGGATAATCAAGTTAACAGGCAAATTGCCGAAAATGAAAATCTTAAAAACAGAATCAAAATCTCTCGGTTCAGGTATTTATGCAGTAAATGTTTGGGTTGAAAACAGCGGTTATCTTCCCTTCCCTACTGCAATGGGAAAAAAAAATGAAAACGTTCCTCCTGCAATTCTTACTGTAAAAGGAAATAAAGTGGAGTTTTTATCAGGCAAAACACGAACACCGATAAATTCATTGGACGGATTATCCAACAAGAAAATTAAATTTTTAATAAAAGCAAAACCAAACACAAAACTTGCCGTAAATTTTGCATCAAAAAATGCGTGGTCTGATGCTGCACAAATAGAGTTGGGAGGTTCAAAATGAAAAAGTTAATTAAAACAACCACCGTATTATTTTTGATGATTCTTACTTCCGGTATTATTGCACAAAGTTCTAAAATAGAAGTACCACTAAGGTTTGACAGATACTACAGTTATTCACAATTAGTTGAAGCTTTGCAGAAACTTCACGAAGCTTTTCCTAACATGACGACCTTGCAGGAAGTTTGCAAAAGTGAGGAAAACCGAAGCGTTTACGCACTAACAATTAACAATCCGAAAACAGGGAAAGAACTTGATAAACCCGGAGTTTATGTTGACGGGAACATTCACGGCAACGAAATACAAGCCGGTGAAGTTAATTTGTATCTCGCTAATTATCTTTTAACAAATTATGGCAAAAACAAAAAACTGACCAAACTTGTGGACAAAAATGTTTTCTACATTATTCCTTCGGTAAATGTTGATGGTCGTTATCATTTTTTCCACGATGCAAATACACCGAGCACTAATCGAGGTTTGCGAATTCCAAAGGACGATGACCGCGATGGGTTGTTTGACGAAGATTTCCCTGATGATTTGGACGGTGATGGAAATATTTGCCAAATGCGAATCAGAGATACACTCGGTGGTTACAAAACCGATCCTGAAGATTCGAGACTGATGGTTCGAGTAAAACCAGGTGAAAAAGGCGAATGGAGAATTCTTGGGAGAGAAGGAATTGACAACGATGGGGACGGAAAAATCAACGAAGATTCCGAAGGTTATGTTGACCCGAATAGAAATTGGGGCTACAATTGGGAACCGAATTACGTGCAGAGCGGTTCCGGAAGTTTCCCTTTTTCAGGAAATGTAATTAAAGGAATTGCCGATTTTCTTTTGGCAAGACCAAATATTTCCGTTGTTTTTGCTTTTCATAATAACGGCGGAATGTTCCTGCGTGGACCAAGTACAAAAGCCGAAGGTGCAATGGATAGAAAAGATGTAAAAGTTTACGACTTTCTCGGTGAAAATGCCGAACGTATTGTTCCCGGTTATCGTTATTTAATCTCGTGGAAAGATTTGTACTCAACCTACGGCGACTTTGATAATTTCACTTACAACATTATCGGGGCATATAGTTTTGTAGGCGAACTATTTATGACAAGCTCGGAAACTTTTAAAGATAGAAAAGAGGGAAAAGCATCTAAAAAAGATGAGGATAACATGTTCGGCAGTAGCAATGAGAGAGAACGCGAGCGTTTGAAATTCAATGATAATGTTGCACAAGGAACATTATTCAAACCATGGAAAAAGTTTCACCACCCGACTTACGGAGATATTGAAATCGGCGGCTGGGTAAAAATGAGTTCGCGGCTTCCACATCCGTTTATGCTTCAGGATTTAGTACATCGAAATGCTTCGGCAGTAATTTTTGCGGCAGAGCAAACTCCTGAAGTTAAAATGGAAGTTTTTGAAAATAAAAAAGTTGATAATAATCTGCACAGGATAAGAGTCAGACTTACAAACACGAAAGCAATTCCTACGTTGTCAAGTCATTTTGTTAGAAAAAAAGTTGTCCCGAAAGATTTGCTAAAATTAACGGGCAGCGGAATAAAAGTGATTGCAGGCGGAAAGTTAACCGATTCATTTCGTGACAAAGTTACATACAAAGAAAAAAAACCAGAAATTCAGTTTTTAACTGTACCCGGATATGGGCATGTAGAATATGAGTTTTTAATTTCAGGCAGTGGACGTGTGAAGTTAAATTATTCATCGCTAAAAGCGGGGAAATTAGTGCAGACTGCTAATCTCCGATAAACTTTAGATTATTTATGCAAAATAATTATACATTAATAAACGCGCTCAAACTTGAGTGCGTTTATTAATTGCACACATCATATTTCATTAATAGCAGGCTTTGAATTACCCTCGTTTGTCAGCCCGCCCTCTATGGAAGATACTGAAAATTGGACCGAATAATTTCCCTGTGTTTGGTATCTGTTTACAAGTGCTGCAACTTCAGTACCCAACACATTATATACTTTTAATAGAAATTATGGGTGAAAAAATAGCTTCAATTATAATAACAAGTTACGCAAATAACTTTGGAGGTTTTTTGCTAAATTATGCAATTTAAAACCAGTAAACCGGTTAATCAGTTATTGTTTTTATCATTAACCAACGATCTAAGTCGTGGTTAATAAGAGCTTAGAGCATTTGCAACCGTTTCCCGCTACGGGTCTGCGACAACGGTTTTAATATTTTACCCATAATTTCTGCACTTTTAACGCAACATTTCCGCTGTTTGAAATTGAATAATTGCAAGGAAATCTCAACAGTTACTTTATTATCTCCAACTCCGACTTGGCTTATTAATGGAAATACAAAAGTGAAATCAATAAACGAATTACAAATTTGCAGTTAGTATAACAATAATTATGATAACTTTTCAACATACGGAGTCATAAACTTTTCCCAATAGTTTTAAAAAATCAATCAATTTTGTGCGATTCTTATTTTGTCCCACATCACTTTTATATTTGCCACTTATAAAATAATAGTAAAAATATATTATATTAGTTTTTAAAATCATTCAGTTCAAAAAAGACTATTTTTGTAAAAATGTGAAAGATAGAAGACTACTACATAGATTATTTTCCGGCGGAGCAAAATCCGAAATAGCTTGGAAAGAATTTCTTAGTTTATATTCAAATTTATTTTTGAGTATAATTGCAAAATACACCAAGGTTCACGATGAAGCTATGGAAAAATATCTTTTCATTTGCTCTAAACTCTGCAAAGATAATTTTCACATCCTAAAAAAATTTAACGCCGCTTCCCATTTTAGAAAGCCAAAACTTTCAACTTGGTTAACAGTTGTTGTAAAAAATTTATGCGTTGACGAATTCCGCTCAAATCATGGCAGACAACGTATTCCTTCGGCTATTCAAGCACTAAACGATTTTGACATTTGCATTTTCAAATTACATTATTGGTTTGGATATAAGGATACCGAAATATGTCGTGTTTTTTCCAATATGGAAAATGGGAATGAAAAAGTAATGAACAGCATTTCTAAAATTAGTCAGCTATTAAAAAATTCAAAAGCAGGTAATTATAAAAATTTTGATCCGATTTTTATTGAATTGGATGAAACAAAATTTATTTTGCCTGACAATGATACCGCTTTTGATGAACTCTCCGAACGAATTGCTAACTCAATCGGTAAACTCACGGCAGTTCAAAATATGGTTTTAAAACTGAGATTTTGGGAGGGATTATCCCCGCAGGAAATTGCGGCATTATTAAAATTTCCGCGTCGAAAAGTTTATGATATTTTAAGCGGCACAATTAAAAAATTAAAAATTGAATTTAGTGATAAGATTGTAACGTAATATTTTAAGATTTATCCGTATAATATGAATGCAGGGAAATTAAATTTAAATTAGAATAAAAGAAACAATAATGCATTTAACCGAATTAGAAATAGCGTCTTTTATAGAAAAAAAATCGAATGGTAAACAAAGAAAAAAAGTATTAAACCATCTGAATAATTGTCAAAAATGCTACGATGAATTTGCGGAATGCTTTGATATTTTCAATAATCCCGAATATAATAGATATCATTCAAACTCAGCAAATTTTATTAAAAAAGCTGAAAATCTTGTAGGAAATGTTCATCATGCAAAAAATCATTTTAAGAAAAAGAGAAAATTTGGCACTAAATATTTCGCATTAGCTTTTACCATTGCTGCATTTGGAATAAGTATTTTACTGTTTCAAACAAAAATTGACAACACAAACATTAAATATCGCTCTGCAAATAGCTTAATTACGCTACGATTATTTACACCGGAAGACCTTGCGGTAACAAATTCCAAACAATTGAATTTTCGCTGGAGTTCAATTCGTGAAACAAATTATTACATTCTAAAAATTTCAGACGAAGTAGGAAACACTGTTTTAGAAAAGTCCACTAAAAATATTCATATCAAACTGACCGGGAAAACGAAATTGGTTATCGGGAAAAAATACTTGTGGCAGGTGCAATCTATATTAAATAACGGCGAAAAAATTGCCTCAAAGTTATATGCGTTTACATATAAAAAATAGAAGGACAATCATATTAGCAATAATATTTTTATCACTGATTCTATTCATATCATTATTTTATAATTCAAAACAAAATTGCTCTCCGGACAAATCATTTTTGCAAGCCGCTGGTTACTTAAATAATTGGCAATTGGGAAAAGCTGAGAAAAAACTTTCAAAAACATTTTCCGATGCACCAATTAACAATAAAACCGCAAATCTTTATCTTAAAATTTTAATTTATGAAGGGAAATTATACTCGGCTCAACAATTTTTGTGGAAATACTTTTCAAATAACAGTTTGGAAATGCCTCAAATAAACTTGAAAAAAGGATTGACCTATTTTCATCTCGGTAAAATTGATTCATCACTAATTGCAGCACAAGCCGCATTGGAAACCGGATTGAGAATAAACAACGCTTCAATTATTTCGCAGGCAAATAATATTCTCGGGCGAATTATGTTTTACAAAGCCGATTATGGCTCTGCTTTTGTTTATCAGAAATCCGCTTTAAAATATGCTTCTGAAAATAATCTTGGAAATGAAAAGGCAAATGCTTTACGCCAGCTTGGAGTATTGTATTGGTATAAAGGCAAATTAGATTCCGCATTAAATAATTACTATAATCCGGCTCTAAAAATTTACAGGGAAATAGATAATAAAGTCGGTGAAGCAACAACACTCAGCAATATCGGACTTCTATATTTTAATTGGAAAGACTGGAAACAGAAATTTGCTTACAATATTAAAGCTTTAAGCATTCGGAAAAGAATCGGTGATAGAATCGGTTTAAGCGACAGTTATTCTTTCTTGTCATATCTTCCTCTTTTTAATCGTACTATGAAATCTACTCGTTACAAACTATTAAAAAAGAGTTATGATTTAAGCGGCAAAATAGGATATGCCTGGGGAAAAGAAGTTGCAGGAAGATCGCTTGAATTTTTCTTTACAGATAATTTAAACGGAAGAACAGCATCGATAAATCCTGATTCCATTACACCCGATTCGCTGAACTATACTTCGGGTGAAGGCAAAATGTTTTTGCTATTAAGAAAACTATTTGCATTCAAAAATAATAACCAAATTGATTCATCAGCTCACACTTACAAGGCAATAATCGAATATGCAGATTCTCTGAATTATGAAGTATTTAAATTTTCATCTCTTTGCGGTTACGCTAGTATTTTAATAAAACAAAATAAATTATTAGAAGCTGAAACAACGGTAAGAAAAGCATTATCACTTACATATACTGCAGGCAAACGTAAATACGATTACCATTATGCTAATCGCTTACTATCTGCAATTTATTTTAATAAAGGAGAACTAATCAAGTCATATAATATTCTAAAAAATTTAACCTCATATTATGATTCTCTTTATATCAGCCAACTAAATAATAATCCATCTATAATAGGATATGAATCTGCTATTTCAGAAACTTACAGCTCCCGCTCTTTATCATACGAATTGTTATCGGATGTTTTAATTAAATTAAAAAAATATGCTCTGTTATTTTCAACTATTGAATCCGAAAAAAGATTGAGCTTATGGCAAACACCCCAAAGCATTATTAACAATTCCGGTTATTCTCATTCTAATTTTACTGATGCACTGCTGCAATATATTGATTCGGAAAATACAAGTGAGCAGGAAAATTCATTAATAAATGAATTTGGGAAATTGATAAATGGCAAAATTCGGCAGCAGAAAAAAATACTTGGATTATCTAAAACCGTATCCCAAACTTTGCCGGTAAAATTAAAAACATTTCAAAATTCTCTTGATGATAATTCGGTGTTTTTAGAATATGCCTTCGGTAGTAATTCTCTCTTTTGTTATACAATTACAAAAAATGATATATTTGTTAAACGTTTAAATTTGAGTGAAAAAAAATTAAATGACTACATTTTGTTTTTCAGGAAGTCAATTGCACGAGGTAAATGGAACCCGAATGACACAATGTGGAAAGCACCTTCCTTAAATTTATACAAACTTTTAATTGAATCTCTCAACAACAATGCCGTTATTAAAAAGCACAAAAATATTATAATATCTCCCACCCGCTCATTAAATTTACTTCCTTTCGCTGCACTGATTAAATCGTCAAATAATAATGAATTGAACTATTTAATAAGGGATAAGGTCTTGAGTATTACAAATTCCTCAGAAGGTTATTATTGGAGACAACTACAGTCAATATCCAATGTGAATTCATTACTTGCTTTGTCACCAAACCCAGATAATTTGAGTTTTTCAAAAAATGAAATTTTAGAAATTCCCAAAACACTATTTAATCAGTCCAAATTATTAATCGGCAAAAATGCAACACTGAATAATTTTCTCCAAAATATTCTAACTTCCGATGTTATTCACTTTGCAGGACATGCCTCAATCAACAATATAAATCCTTTCTATTCAAAATTAAATTTTTCAGATGGGGATTTAGAATTATTTCAAATACTAAAATATCGAATACCTGCAAAATTAATAATTTTAAGTGCATGCGAAAGTGGAATAGGATTAGGAACAGTTAATAATTTACCGACTGATATTGACTTGGTCAGTTTTCCAAGAGCTTGGATAACTACCGGTGCAAAGTCTGTGATTTCAACTCAATGGCTTGTTGAGGATAAATCTTCATATCTTTTAATGAAAAAATTCTACAAAAGTTTACTGTTAAATAAAGATAAAAATATCCTTGATTTTGCTGCGGCATTAACAGATGCACAATTCAGTATTGCCACATCACAAGAAACTAAACAATATTCACATCCGTTTTATTGGGCGGAATTTTATTTGACAAATTGACTTATATCACAAATAATCTATACTTCTCCGTAATTCTTATCCAACTGTCCGTATAATATAAGTAGGGCAAAATATTTATTTACTATAAACAAAATTAAAGTATTAAAACAATTACGGAGGTAATATGGTTCCTAAAAAAACTATATCCAGTCTATTTATTTTAGTTTTATACTCATTTCAATTATTCGGGCAAGTTGAATCAACTACAAGCGGTGGTCCTTGGACTTCACCAGGAACATGGAAAGATGGAGTTCCTCCATCGCCTACTGACAATGTTTTAATAAAAGGTCCGGTTACTTTGGACCTTATAACTTTTGCAAATAGTATTCAAATAACAAACCAAGGCAGTTTAGAACCGGAAATAATTCAAGCCTCTACATACAAGCTTTATGTTGCAAACTATCTTTGGAATAACGGAACAATAAACGGTTATAATTTAGAAATTTACATCGGTGGCTCACAATCCGGCAGTATTTACAATACGGCAAACGGTACTTGGAATTCAGGAACTCTTTATGTTGTTGATACACTTTCACACGCATTTTTGTCAGAGGGCAAATGGTTTCGTCCCGCTTCAATCAGAGCCGATAGTGCAACACTTGTTTCTGCAGGAAATATTGAAATAGACTCGACTACGCTTTATGTTCGGAAATTTATTTTAGGACAAAATTTAGAAAATGAAAAAATGACATTTGACCATGGCTCTATTTTGCGTGTTGAAGATTTTGTTTATCTTCAGGGAGATACATCCGGAGTAGAGTTCAAAAACAATTCTTATATTTCTACTTCTCCACAATCAGGAACTTCTGCAAGATTCACTGATGTAATTTTTAAAGGAGATGTTGGTATTGGCACTAATGTGTTTTTTTACGGTAATACATTTCTCCAAGGTAATATGTTTCCACAGTTCAGTTCTTACCCAACAATTACTTCTTCCGGTTTGTTTCAAAATAATGGGGTAATTAAGGCAAATAGTAATGGATATAATTTATATTTTGATATTTATGGTAATCTTTCCAACAACGGAACCTGGACTTCAAATACTATAAGAATGATGGGAACAGGTAACCATATTGTTTTAACAGATCCAAATTTTACATTTAATCCTTCTGCTTTTACAGCACTTACATCAACTGTAACAGTTTCAACTTTACCAATGACGTTTGGAAACGCAGGTTCATCATTTTTAAGATTTGATAATGCAAGGGTTCGAATACTGAAATTAATACTTGAAACCGGCAGCAGCCTGAATTTGGTTTCAAGTTCCTCACTAGCTGTGCAACAATTAATAGGAAATGGGAATGAAGTAAAATTTATTAATAATTCCTATCTATCGACCTATTCAACTTTCGGAATATCTTCATTTGAAAATGTGAATTTTACCGGAAACATAGGCATTAGTGGTAACCAAGATTTTATCGGAGATTGTTATGTTAATGGAGTTATGTATCCACAATTCAGTTCTTACCCAACAATTACTTCTACCGGTCTGTTCCAAAATAATGGAGAAATTAAGGCAAATAGTAATGGATATAATTTATATTTTGATATATACGGAGACCTAACGAATAATGGATCTTGGACTTCAAACACAACAAAATTTGTCGGTAATTTAAATCATATTTTAATGACAGATACCAGTTCAGTATTTGCCACGAATAGTTTCCAGAGTGATAGTTCTAATGTATTATCAAATTCTAATTTGCGATTTGATAATTCAAATATTAGAATCAAAAGCTTTACACTTCAAAATTCTAATAATATGTCTATGAATAATTCGAGTTTTGCAGGCAGCATCGTAGGAAATGGGAATGAAGTAAAATTTATTAATAATTCCTATCTATCGACCTACTCGCCTTTTGGAATATCTTCATTTGAAAATGTGAATTTTGCTGGAAACATGGGAATTAATGGTAACCAAGATTTTAACGGAGATTGCTATGTTAATGGAGTTGTGTATCCACAGTTCAGTTCTTACCCAACAATTATTTCTTCCGGTTTGTTTCAAAATAATGGAGAAATTAAGGCAAATAGTAATGGATATAATTTATATTTTGATA
>CAZXDS010000075.1:0-14683 GCA_964639525.1 uncultured Melioribacteraceae bacterium
TGAAATTATTTGTTGCTATGAATCAATAAATAATATTATTAAATTTAAATAGTTCTTTAAAAGAAACATAACTCCGAGTTGTAGTTCTCTAAGTCATATGATAAGAAGCACAACCGATAGGGTTAATTTAGAAATGGATTAGCCTGCCTGATTGCAACAGCAGTCCTTTGCGAAGGAGATTACTAAAAATAGACTTTTATTTAAGAGCCTTATTCTTCGCAGAGTAAGGCTTTTTTATTGATGCAAAATATTATGACAATAATATACTTAATAATTCAAAAATATATAATCTGTATTAAAAGGAGATAAAATGGGACAGATACCAAAACGTTATTCACAATTTAAGGAAGATTACCCTGATGTTATTGCTGCTTACGAATCAATGGGAGATGCTGTTCATTCTGCAGGTCCGCTTGATAATAAGACTCGTGCACTTATTAAGCTTGCCATTTCAACCGGAGCAAGATTAGAGGGTGCAGTTCATTCTCACGCGAGAAAAGCATTGAAAGCCGGTGCAACAAAAGATGAAATGCGGCAAGTTGCAATTCTATCATTACCAACAATTGGGCTTCCTTCAATGATGGCTGCATTCAGTTGGATTGATGACATAATTAAGGATTAATAATGATAGTAACTTTATTAAAACTCTTATTTTCATTTTTTAAAGTTGGCGCGTTTTCATTCGGAGGTGCTTATTCTCTTATTCCATTAATCGAAAAAGAAGCGGTTGAATATAATCATTGGTTAACGAACGACGAATTTTTAAAAGTACTTGGAATGGTTGATGTTTTCCCTGGAGCTATTTCTATAAAATACGCTACGTTTGTTGGTTATAAAGCAGCAGGCATTCCCGGTGTAATTATGGCAAACCTCGGCAACCTGCTTGTTCCTGTTACATTAATGATTTTAGCGTTTATTTTTTATTCCCGATTTGAAAAAAATGTGTATGTTGAGAAAGCTTTTGAAGGTGTGAAATATGCTGTTGTCGGTATGGTTATTGGAATAATGTTTCAATATTTCTTTAAATCCGATTTTCAATGGCAAAGTTTAATTTTTGTAATATCTGCTCTTTTATTGATTTTAGTATTTAAAATTCATCCTGCTTTTGTTGTAATTATTGAAGCGGTTTTGGCAATTATGATTTTATAATTATGATAAAATTGATTGATAAATTCGGTAGAGGACACAATTACCTGCGTGTTTCGCTTACAGATAAATGTAATTTAAATTGCTCATATTGTAATCCGGAAAACGAAGAATTTGAAAAATTAAAAATGAGGCAAATACTTTCTTTCGAAGAATTAGCGAGGTTAATAAAGATATTTGTTACAAAGTTGGGTTTTAATAAAGTGAGATTGACCGGTGGAGAACCTTTGATAAGAAAAGATATACTCACATTTTTTGAAATGCTGTCAAAAATAAAAAGAGAAAATTATTTTGAACTTGGAATTACTACAAATGCCACTTTGCTTGAAGATAAAATTGAAAGACTATCCGTATTAGGATTAAACAAAATTAATATTAGTCTCGATTCATTGGATAATGCAAAGTTTAAAATGATTACAGGGCACGATGACTTTGAAAAAGTAATCAGGAGCATTAACAAAGCTGAAGAATTAAATTATTCGCCGGTAAAAATAAACTCAGTTATAATGAAAGGCATAAACGACGATGAAATTATAAATTTGGTCGATTTTGTAAAAGATCGCGATTTTAATATCAGGTTTATTGAATATATGCCCTTCACTAAAAACGGTTGGGACGATGATAAATTTTTAAGCTACATTGAAATCAAAAATATTGTTGAAACAAAGTTCCCTCTAATTGATGTTATTTCGGATAAAAGTGCAGTTGCAAAAGAATATAAAATAGACGGACATAAAGGAAGCGTTAGTTTTATTAGTTCAATATCAGACCACTTTTGTGATGGCTGCAACAGACTGCGCATTACCTCTGAAGGGAATTTAAAATTGTGTCTGTTCTCAGCAAAAGATAAGGAAATATCATTAAAAAAATATTTGAAATCTGCTGAATATTCTGATGATGATATTGCAGCAATAATCATTGAGTCGCTTCAATTGAAAGAGTTAAAACATCCTGATGTTGACGAACTTATTCAAATTGACCAAAATAATATGCTAAGAATCGGAGGATAATTTGGGACAACTTACACACGTTGATAAAGACGGAAAAGCTGAAATGGTTGATGTATCGGCAAAAGTTGATAATTTGAGGACAGCCGAAGCGTTTGGCGAAATGGAAGTTTCTGAAAAACTATTCAGTTTAATTCAAGAAAACAAACTTGCAAAAGGTGATGTATTAACGGTTGCTAAAATTGCCGCTATTCAAGGCGCAAAAAAAACTTCCGAACTTATTCCTCTGTGCCACAATATTTTTATTACAAAAATTGAGATTGATATTAAACTAAGTGAAGATAAACATTGTATTGAAATAAAATCATTTGCAAAAACTGTTTCTAAAACCGGTATTGAAATGGAAGCACTAACAGCAGTGTCAATTGCAGCACTTACAATTTATGATATGTGCAAAGCAGTAGAAAAAACAATTAAAATTAAAAATATTCATTTATTGTCTAAGACAGGCGGGAAAAGCGGAGAGTTTAATTCGGTTAAAAAATTGGAGGATTAAACGGGTTAGAATGTTTCAAATTAAAAAATTAATATTTAGATAGTAAAATTTAAAATATAATGTAGGGAAAATACATGTTAAGCTATACTGAAGCTTTGAAAATTATTAAGGAAAATTTCAATTTACTTCAAGACAAAATAGTTGAAGTTCGTATTTTAGACTCGGTTAACCATATTCTTGCTGAAAATGTGTATGCAGATATCAATATGCCGCCGTTTGATAACTCAGCGGTGGATGGTTATGGAGTAAATTATAATTCTGAAATAGAAGAATGGGAACTTATAGGTGAAGAATCGGCTGGAAATTATATTGATATTTTTGTTGATGAAAAATCTACCGTAAATATAATGACGGGCGGACAAGTTCCTAATAGCTGTACAACTGTAGTTCCGCTTGAAGATGTAATTATTGAAAAAAATAGAGTTAAACTAAAAAATGATGTTTCCATTCATGACGGAATGAATATTCGTAGGCTTGGCGAAAACATTCGAAGGGGAGATCTTGCAATCTCGAAGAATACAATGATTTCAACTCATAAAATTTCATTGCTTGCTGCTTGCGGTAAATCGAAAGTGAAAGTTTATAAGCCGCTAAAAGTAGGGGTATTATCAACCGGAGACGAGCTTGTTGATGTGAACAAAGTACCAACAGGAGATAAAATTAGAGCTACTAATTTATATTCAATAATTGCTCTTTTGAAAAAATATCATTTTGAATCGGTAAACTTAGGCTTTGTAAACGACGACAGAAATAAAATACTTAAAAAAGTTAGAGAGGCGTTGGACAGCGACATTGACATTTTACTCACAACCGGCGGAGTTTCTGTAGGGAAGTATGATTACTTAAAAGAAATATTTGAAGAGCTTAGAGTGGAGAGAAAATTCTGGCGAGCATTTATTAAACCAGGCAAACCGATTTACTTTGGAACTTATAATGGGAACGAAAAACTAAAGCTTGTTTTCGGACTTGCAGGTAATCCGGTTTCGTCATTTGTGAATTATTATGTTTACCTGCTGCCCGCATTTGAGAGCAAATTTGGTATTCAGCTAACAGAAAAATTTAATGCAAAATTGTTAACATCTATAAAAAAGAAGGATGCTAAGCGTCACTTTATACGAGGAGAATTTGGTTATAGTTTCGAAGAAAACTGTTTTGAAGTTAAGCGTGCAGGTTCACAATCATCAGGAAATATGGTTGGATTAAGCGACTCAAATTGCTTGATGATTTTTGAAGAAGAAAAGAGAATGATGAATAAAGGAGAAATTGTAGAATGTATTCGGATATAACCGGAATAGTTTTAAGCGGAGGAAGAAGTTCGAGAATGGGGGAGAACAAAGCCCTGTTAAATCTTGGTGAAAAAAAAGTAATTGAACGAGTAGTGGATTTAATGAAATTATTATTTTCAAATATTATCCTGATTACAAATACACCTGATGAATATCGATTCTTAAGAATTCCTATGTTTGAGGACATCTTCAAATACAAAGGTCCAATTGCCGGAATACATTCCGGTTTAAGCTCTTCAAAAACTGAAAGAAATTTCGTTATTTCCTGCGATGTTCCTCTTATGACTGCTGAAATGATTAAATATATTGTGGAATATAAAACAAAAAAACCGGTTACGGTTTGTAATGCAGACGGATTTATTCAGCATCTTGTCGGATTATATAATAAATCAGTTTTACTCGAAACTGAAAAATATTTAATAAATTATGAAATGAAAGAAAAACATAATCATAAACAGCATCATCATCACTGTAAAATTCTACCGCTGCTTGATAAAGTAGGAGCAGAAATTATTGAGGCGGAAAAAACGGATGTTTTCCGAGAGGGAATATTTTTCAATATGAACAGACCGGATGATTATGAAAAAATTGTTAAACAGATTGCTGATAATTAAATAATTTAATATTTGTATCTAATTATTTATTGAAGTAAATCAATCTTAAAATATGTAAATCATCATAAGAGATTGTCCCTTCTAATTTCTCAAACACAGGACTTAAGTAATTTGCACCTATATTATCAAATACAGCGAAAACTTTCTTTTGCTTTTCCTCCCTATCAGTTAATAGAACAAATAGCTTTTCCACATTGATTTTATTGCCTTCCCGCACGTATGTAAATAGATGATTAATAATTGTAGTTTGCTTAATATTAAATTTATCCAATAATTTTTGAAATGAAGAACTTTTATGATACGCTTCTGCTACTTCTATATATCTTGATTTTTTTAAGGCGGAAATTCTCTTCTTTATAGTTTTGTTTTTAAGTTTGGACGAAATGTTATTTGTTCGGCAGTAATCAATAATTACGGGAAGAAAATACTTCGAAAATCTTTTGACTTTGTATTCCCCAACTCCGTGCATTACAGCAAACTGAGATTCTGTCTGCGGGAAATAAGTTGCCATTTCAATTAATGATTTGTCGGAGAAAATAACATACGGCGGCACATTATTTCTATCGGCAATTTCCTTTCGCTTTGTTCTTAGAAGAGCGAATAAATTATTGTCATATTCTAAAGACGATTCTTTTTGAGTTTTGAAAGTGAATTCATCAGCTTCCAATTTTCCGTTTACTTCAAGCTCTCCTTTTAAAACTTCAATTCCAAGTTCAGTGATTTTCAAACTGCCGTATTCAAAATCTTTATTAATTATATTTTTTTGTAAAAACTGACGGGATAGGCTTAACCATTGCTCCCGACTCAAATCTTTACCGATTCCGTACGTTGAGAGAAATTGATGATTTTTCGCAATCACTTTTTTTGATTTAGAGCCGCGAAGCACTTCAACAATATGCATAGCACCGAATATTTCTCCTGTCCTTTTGATACAAGAAAGAAACTTTTGAGCTTCGGTTGTTAAATCAACAAGATCTTTTTGCTCTTTTTCACAGTTATCGCATATGCCGCAATTTTCATGAGTATAGTTTTCACCGAAATAATTTAACAAAGGAATTCGCCGACAATTATATGACTCGGCATACCTGACCAAAGCATCAAGATGCATTTTAGCTATTCGCTTTTCATCATCTTCTTTTTGATCAATAAAATAATTAATTTTTCTAATATCGCCATAACCGAAAAGTAGCAGACAATGTGCTTTTAAACCGTCTCGTCCTGCTCGCCCAATTTCCTGATAATAGGATTCAATATTTTTAGGTAAATCATAATGGATAACAAATCTAACATTCGGTTTATTTATTCCCATTCCAAATGCAATTGTTGCCACAATAATTTTTACGTCATCTTTAATAAATTCTTCTTGATGTTTTTTTCTTTGAGCATCTGATAAGCCGGCGTGATAAGGACGAACGGAATATTTCCGATAGTGAAGCTCCTCGTAAAGTTCATCAACTTGTTTGCGGGAAAAGCAATAAATTATTCCTGATTGATTAGGATATTTCTCCAGGAAATTAATTGTCTGCGAAAGAGGATCGGATTTTGGCAAAACTTGCAAGTAAAGATTTTTACGATTAAAACTCGCAGTATATATTCTTAGATTTCTTAAATTTAAGTTTTTAACAATATCCTTTTGCACTTGCGGAGTTGCAGTTGCGGTAAAAGCAGCTAAAACAGCATCCTTAAAATTTAAACTAACTTCAGCTATAAGTCTGTACTCTGGACGAAAGTCGTGTCCCCATTCCGAAATGCAGTGTGCTTCGTCAACAGTTATGCAATCTACTTTTACGCAAGAAAGTAGATTTAATGTTCTCTCCATTGTAAGAGTTTCCGGTGCAACGTATAGCAATTTCACTTTTTTATTTAGTATCAATTCTTCGTTTATTTTATAATCTTCTTGTGAAAGAGAACTGTTAAGAAAAACTGCTGCTACTCCAAGTTCAGTAAGTTGTTGCACTTGGTCTTTCATTAAAGAGATTAAGGGGGAAATTACAATAGTTAGTCCTTCAAAAATTAAAGCGGGAATTTGGAAGCACAATGATTTACCGCCGCCGGTCGGCATAATAACAAGAGAATCTTTTTTGGCAAGAATATTATTAATAATATCCTCCTGTAACGGACGAAATTGGTTATAACCGAATATGCTATTTAAAACTGTTTTAGGATTCATCAAAATTAATGATTTATCATTTATTTAAAATAGAAATATAAAATATTTTAGTAAAATAATATCGAATATTATTTGATAGACTAAATTATAATTAAATGGAATTACCTTTTTACGTATCAAAATCTTTGTTTTAACATTTTATTTAGAGATGCACTCTATTTATCTTCTTAGCTCTTCCCGCCAAACTTAAGTACTATAAAAGTAAAATTACAGACTGTTTGTCTTATTTGCCTTGCTAAAGGCTATTTCAATATTTATATTTAGTGGAAACATTTATAGCATAATGCTGTTATATTATTATCAAAAGAGGAAAATAATGGACGGAAATTTTTCTGAAAGAGTTCAGGAAGTTATTAGATTAAGTAGAGAAGAAGCTTTAAGACTGGGACACGATTATATAGGCACAGAACATCTTCTTCTGGGAATTGTTCGTGAAGGGCAAGGTGTAGCTGTTCGTATTCTTAAAAATCTTGGCTGCGATTTAATAAAATTGAAAAAATCAATTGAAGATTCAGTTAAAACAATTGGCGGTACGCTAACAATAGGCAATATTCCGCTAACTAAGCAAGCAGAAAAAGTATTAAAGATAACGCAAATTGAATCTAAAATATATAAATCTAATGTAATTGGAACAGAACATATTTTGCTCTCATTATTGCGAGATGAAGATAATCTTGCTACACAAATTCTTCATCAATTTAATGTAACTTATGAAAGTGCAAGAGCAGAGTTAAATAATCTTCACAGCGGAAGCAGTAACAAAGCTCAGTTTGGTTCTGTTGCCGCACAATTTAACAAGCCCGAAAAGTCGAAAACTCCGGTGCTTGATAATTTTGGGCGTGATTTAACCAAAATGGCATTAGCAGATAAACTCGATCCTGTTGTTGGGCGTGAAAAAGAAATTGAAAGAGTTACGCAAGTTTTGAGCAGAAGGAAAAAAAACAATCCTGTTTTAATTGGTGAACCCGGTGTTGGCAAAACTGCAATTGCCGAAGGATTAGCATTAAAAATTGTTAACAGAAAAGTTCCGAGAATACTTCAAGGGAAAAGAGTTGTAACATTGGATTTAGCTGGTTTGGTTGCCGGTACCAAATACCGTGGTCAGTTTGAAGAGAGGATGAAAGCATTGATGAATGAGCTTGAAAAAGCGGAAGATGTGATTTTATTTATTGACGAACTACACACAATTGTTGGCGCAGGCGGTGCTTCAGGTTCGTTAGATGCTTCAAACTTATTTAAACCGGCGCTTGCACGCGGTGATATTCAGTGCATTGGAGCAACGACACTTGACGAATACCGCAAACACATTGAAACCGACGGGGCTTTGGACAGAAGATTTCAAAAGGTAATGGTGGAGCCGCCTTCAGTGGACGAGACAATTGAAATTCTTGAATATATTAAATTTAAGTATGAAGAACATCATCACGTAAAATATTCAAATGAGGCAATTACAGCTGCCGTTAAATTGAGCAATCGGTACATTACGGACAGGCATTTGCCCGACAAGGCAATTGATGTTCTTGACGAAGCCGGGTCGCGTGTTCACATGGGAAACTTTACGGTTTCCGATGAAATTCTTGAACTTGAAAAAGCAATTGAACAAATTAAAAAAGAAAAACTCAAAGTTGTTAAACAACAAGATTATGAAAATGCCGCAAGACTTCGCGATAGAGAGAGAACTCTGCAGGCTGATCTTGCAACCGCAAAGCAGGATTGGGATACAAAAACAAAAGATTTAGTTTATGACGTAACTGAAGAGGATATTGGAACTGTTGTTTCGATGATGACAGGAATTCCTACAACGCGAGTAGTGCAAGCTGAATCAGAAAAATTGATGAAGATGGAAGATTCACTTCAGGAAAGAATAGTTGGACAGGATGATGCAATTAAAAAATTGACAAAAGCAATTCGCAGAACAAGAGCCGGATTGAAAAATCCTAAAAAACCAATAGGAAGTTTTATTTTTCTTGGACCTACCGGAGTAGGGAAAACTGAGTTGGCAAAAGAATTGGCTCGCTATCTTTTTGATTCGGAAGATGCTTTAATTAGAATTGACATGAGTGAGTATATGGAAAAATATGCGGTCTCACGTTTGATGGGAGCACCTCCCGGATACGTTGGCTATGAAGAAGGCGGACAATTAACCGAGCGTGTAAGGCGTAAACCATATTCGGTTGTGCTTTTTGATGAAATTGAAAAAGCTCATCCCGATGTGTTTAATATTCTTCTGCAAGTACTTGATGACGGAAAATTGACGGACAGCCTTGGGCGTAAAGTCGATTTTAGAAACACAATTATTATTATGACATCGAACGCAGGCACAAAGGATATTAAGGAAACCGGCGGATATGGATTTGGTGATGAGAATACCGGCGATTCTTACGAATACTTAAAAGGTGTTGTGGAAGACGCATTGAAAAAATTGTTCAATCCCGAATTTTTAAATCGGGTTGATGACACTATTGTGTTCAGAAATTTGAAAATTGAAGATATTAAAAAAATTGTTGATATTGAGATGAGAGATTTAGTGAACAATATTCATGAAAATAAAATGGAAATTGAACTTGATGAACCGTCAAGAAAATTCCTTGCCGAAAAAGGATTCGATTCTAAATTTGGCGCAAGACCTTTGAGGCGTGCAATTCAAAAATATTTGGAAGATCCGCTTGCCGAAGAATTACTGCTGCATAACTTCGGAGAAGGCAGTCACATTATGGTCCATCACAAAAATAAGACTGAAAAATTATTTTTTGATGTTGTTGAAAATAATGAAGAAAGCACAACTGAATTGGATAATTCCAAAACTGAAAAAGTTGATTGAGTGTGATTTTATCCCAAATAAATTTATGCTCGATTTTTTAATGAATCGAGCATTTTTTATTTTAAACCTTTAAATATTTCAATAAACTATTTTAGAAAATAAATCATTGAAATTATGAAAACTATTTTTATATTTTTAATATTCACATTCTCATTGAATGCCCAGACAAATTATTCAAAATATTTTAGTAATAAAACCCTGCGTTTGGATTTTTACCATTCAGGTAATTCAAAAACAGAATCAATTACTTTTGATGAATTAATTGAAGAACCGTTTTGGGGCGGCTCAAAAACGAATTTGATTGATACTTTTTATTTTGGCAATTATTACTTAAAAGTTTTCAACAAAACCGGAAAGCTTGTCTATTCACGTGGATTCTCTACACTTTTCAAAGAATGGCAAAGTACCGAAGAAGCAAAACATACTAATCGCACATTTACAGGAGTTGTAACATTTCCGTATCCAAAAGACACAGTTACAATTGAAATTGATAAGCGTGATAGTTTGAACGTATTCCATTCTAAATTTGTATATGTTGTTAATCCGAAAAGTTATTTCATTAAAAAGGAGAACAGACATAAAACAAAATCATTTAAAGTTCGCTACAGCGGAGATTATAATAAGAAATTGGATATTGCTTTTATTGCAGAGGGTTACAAAAAATCCGAGATGGATAAATTTAAAAATGATTGTGATAAATACGCTGCATATCTTTTCGAGTACTCTCCGTTCAAAGAAAATAAAAACAAGATAAACATTTGGGGTGTTGGTGCTGTTTCGGATAGTTCGGGTGCGGATATTCCGGCTGAGAGTGTTTGGAAATCCACGGCACTAAATTCTTCGTATTATACTTTTGACAGTGAAAGATATTTGATGACAATTGATTATAAAACCGTCAGGGATTATGCGGCAAACGTTCCTTATGATCAAATTTACATTCTCGTTAATTCAAATAAATACGGCGGCGGAGCAATTTATAATTTCTATTCGCTCGGAATAACAGGGAATAAAAGTTCAAAAAAAGTATTTGTGCATGAGTTTGGGCACGGATTGGCAGGATTAGCAGATGAATATGTTGATCTTTCAACTTTTGATAATTTTTATCCCAAGGATGTAGAACCTTGGGAACCGAACATTACAACACTTGTTCATTTTGATAAAAAATGGAAAAATTTGGTAAATCCGTTAACACCAATTCCAACACCGGCAAGTGATAAATATAAAAATACAATCGGCGTTTTTGAAGGTGCGGGGTATGTACCAAAAGGAGTTTATCGTTCAACTATTAACAGTATTATGCGAGCGTTCAATTCAAACAAATTTAATAAAGTTTCAAAAAGAGCAATTCAAAGAATTATTGATTTTTATTCGGAGTAAACGATTTAGATATTATGAGACAAAAAAAATTATATAAAACACTCGACACAGCAGCGTCAAAACATTTTGATACTGACAAGGAGCTTTTAGCTGAAATAGTTATGATGCTTGTTGAAGATGAACAAATTAATTTTGGCGGTGGAAGAGTTTGGAAGTTGAATAAATCACAAAAGGAATACAAACTTTTATTCCAAACAAAAAAAAATATGATGTTGGAAAATGATTTCAGAATTTCCATTGATGATTATTCTGTTTTTAAAAGATTAGGAATTGAGCGCACCGTATTGGCGGACGAAACAAATAGAATATTAATTGGGAAAGGAATTCATAAATATTCCGCTTCCGGAATTGGGCAAAGAGTAAAAATAGGGAAGTTCTACTTTTACGAGTATGTAATTGCTTTGCATTCCACTAAAATTGACAGAGAACTTAAATTTGCTTTGAATATTATAGCGACCGTACTTACTGCTAAACTACGGGAACGTTGGCTATCAGCATCGCGAAGCAATATGAAAGCCGATTTGACTAAAGCACAGCAACTTCAAAAAAGTATTTTACCCGAGCATAGTGTGGCGTTTGCTGATTATGATATTTTTGGACTTACGATTCCTGCCCTTGAAATGAGCGGTGATTTTTTCGATTATCTCCCAATCGGTTTGGATGAAAACCGGCTTGGAATTGTTCTCGCCGATGCTGCTTCAAAGGGTCTTGCCGCTGCAGCAGAAGCAATGTACATTTCCGGCGCAATTAGAATGGCGAGCACTTTTCAACTAAAAATATCGCCGATGATGAACAGAATAAATCAGTTGGTAAATCAAATATTTAGTGATGATAAATTTACTACGATGTTTTATTGTGAGATATCAAATGATAGAAAAGGATTATGTCTGTACGGAAATGCGGGGCACAATCCTCCGTTATTTGTTCACGCAGGAAGCAAAGAAATAATTTATCTTAAAGCAACAGGTCCTCTGCTTGGTCCTGCTCCAAAAGCAAAAGTTGATACGGACAGTATAAATTTTTCTCCCGATGATGTGCTTGTTATATTTTCGGATGGTATTACAGAAGCAGCAAATGCAAATTTTGATTTGTACGAAGAAGATAGATTAGAAAAAGTTGTTCTAAAAAATTTAAATAAAACTGCGAAGGAAATTGCGCTTGCTATTATGCAGGATGTTAATGATTTTTCAACAACTGATAGTTTATATCTGGATGATAAAACAATTGTGGTAATTAAAAAAACGGAAAAGAATGAGCTTACCGAATAAAATATTTGATGCAGGCGTTGTCGGTGCCGGCGGCGGAGGATTTCCCACACACATAAAGGCAAACTCTACTGTAGAATTTGTTATTGCAAATGGTGCGGAATGTGAACCTCTGCTGCATAAAGATTATGAAATAATGGTAAATTATGCCGAGCAAGTTGTGCGCGGAATGAAGCTGATGATGAAGCAGACAAATGCACGCAAAGGATATTTTGGAATTAAGGAGAAAAATGCTGATGCGATTGAAGCCATTCAAAATGCCATTAGCGATTCTGATAATATTGAAATGTCAATACTTGGCGATTACTATCCGATTGGCGATGAATACGAGCTTGTTTACGAAACTACAGGTAGATTGATACCACCTCACGGAATTCCTTTAGACGTAGGCTGCCTTGTTAATAACGTGGAAACCTTTTATAACATTGCGAATGCTGAAGACGGTAAAAATGTAACTGAAAAATTCTTATGCGTTACCGGCGCTGTAAATTCTCCGAAATCGTTTTTTGTCCCAATTGGAACAACATTTAATGAACTTATAGAAATTGCAGGTGGAACTACTGTAAAAGATTTCGGTATTTTTATAAGTGGTTTAATGATGGGAACTTTAACTTTTAATTTAGATGAACCTGTTACAAAAACTACCGGGGGAATAATTATTTTACCAAAAAATCATTATTTGATTAGCAGAGAAAACAGATCGATAGAGGACATGAATCGTATTGGCAAATCAGCCTGCGACCAATGCAGTTATTGTACGGAGTTTTGCCCGCGTTATTTGCTTGGCTATGATGTTCAGCCTCACAAAGTTATGCGCTCGCTCGGGTTCACAAAAACCGGAGAAGCCGTTTGGAATAATTATGCGGATTTGTGCTGCTCGTGCGGTCTTTGCTCGCTGTATGCGTGTCCTGAAGATTTGTATCCGCGTGAAGCTTGCAATCAAGGTAAAGCCGAACTGAAAACTCAGGGAATAAAATACGAACAATTAAAACCGGTTAAAGTTCATCCGATAAAAGATGGAAGGCGAGTTCCGTTAAAACAGCTTATGATTAAGCTTGATGTTACAAAATATAACAGGACAACTCCATTTACTAAAGACGGTCCGAAACCGAATAAAGTATTTGTGAAACTGAAACAGCACGCCGGTGAACCGGCAAAGGCGATTGTTCAAAAGGGAACTGTTGTTTCCAAGGGTGATTTGATTGCAAAGATTGATGGGAATAATCTTGGGGCAAATGTACATGCCTCAATAAATGGCAGAGTAACTCAGATTACAAACGATTATATTTTGATTGAACAATAAAATAATTGATAATTGATAATGGGAAATTAAAAATCATTAGTTGTTGCCATAAACAATTGAAGTAAAGATTGAGACTTGTAAATTTGGAAATAAATGAGATAAAGGGAAATAAATTATGAATTCACTCGGATTGATTGAGATGAGCAGTATTGCTGCGGGAATGCAAGCTGCCGACATTATGCTAAAAACTGCTCAAGTGGAATTGATACTTTCAAGAACCATCTGCTCCGGTAAATATATGGTTATGATTGGCGGGGAAGTAGCTGAAGTACAGTCTGCTGTTGATGCGGCAATGACTATTGTTGATTATGCCGTTATTGATACTTTTGTTATTCCAAACGTTCATCCCGATTTATTTCATGCACTTTCCGGACACAGTGATGTAAAGGAATTACAAGCATTGGGAATTATAGAAGCATTTTCAGTTGCTTCCTTAATTGAAGGCGCTGACGCTGCTGCGAAAGCGGCAAATGTTAAAATAATAGAAATACGTCTTGCAATGGCTCTCGGTGGTAAAGCTTTCTGCACTTTAACGGGAGAAGTTGCAGCCGTTACAAGTGCCGTAGAATCCGGTGCAAAAGTAATAGGGGATAAAGGACTGCTTGTAAATAAAGTTGTAATAGCTCAGCCGAGACCTGAACTGATGAGCGAAATGATTTAATCTTTATTATTTCATTTATTGATAATTATTTACGGTGCCGACCTTCAATATCCCCAGCGGGGATGAAACAGATTGTTCACCGGACCCCACACAATGTCTGCGACTGTGAGCTTCACTTTGTTCGCTCGCAGAGTCCCGTGACAATGACGAATCTTTTTTTATGTAACACAGATTAATAATCTGTGTTACAATAAATTGTGCGGTAATATTTTAATAAGGTAATAAGGTTTAATTTGGTAAAGGAATGTTTTTTCTACTAAGGTTTATTTTTAAAAAATAAGGTTAAAAAGAGCAGACAAAAAACAGTGCCGTATTTTCAAACATTTTACAATTAATGAGAACAAACTCACCGACAGACGAGTAACTTTAAAAGCCTCTTCTCTTTGTAAAAAAAAGTTTGGGGATGAGTTTGGGTTTAAAAACACAAAACCGCTTTGAAATGCTCTACACACGACAAGTCATTGCAACAATACATAAAGCAAGACTCTGAATCGCTGCCACAGCACAGCGATTCAGAAGCAAAACTAAGTTTAATAA
>CAZXDS010000076.1:0-14607 GCA_964639525.1 uncultured Melioribacteraceae bacterium
GTTTCGGCTTGTGCAACTTGTGATGGATTTTTCTACAAAGGATTAAAAGTTCTTGTAGTCGGCGGCGGTGATACGGCAATGGAAGAAGCGAATTACTTAACAAAATTTGCATCGGAAGTTACTGTGATTCACAGAAGAGACGGGTTCAGGTCTTCTAAAATTATGTATGAACGTGCAAAGAAAAATCCTAAAATTAAATTCGCGACTAATCGTGTAATCAAGGAAATATACGGCGAAGAAAAAAACGGGATAAAAATGGTTACCGGTGCGGTTTTGGAAGATCCGCGAGATGGTTCAACCGAAAATATTGATGCAGACGGAATTTTTATGGCAATCGGACATCATCCGAATACTGATATTTTTAAAGAACAGTTAGATACCGATGAAACAGGTTATCTGCTTGTTAAACCGGGCACAACTCACACAAATATTGAAGGCGTTTTTGCTGCCGGTGATGTAACCGATAAAACATATCGCCAGGCAATAACTGCCGCAGGTTCCGGGTGCATGGCTGCAATTGATGCACAACATTGGCTTGAAGAAAAAGAACTTGTTTAGATAAAGTAAATTTTCAAATTATTAATTATTATCCCGACTTGATTGCAAGCCGGGATTTTTTTTATTAGAGAATATTGAATAATGCCGATTAAATTTATTTGTTGAAAAAGTATTACACTGAGCCAAAAGCCTGCTTGATAACAAACGCGGGAACAAAAATATCACAATTAAAATTTATTCATCTAATCTTTTTTGTTATACCGACAGATAATTTTATTCTTTAGTTTTGCAGAAGCTTTATTCTAATAAACGCTAAAAATTGTTCGATAATAATTATCAAAGCCGATTGTTTTTAATTTAGTTTCGGCTGTTCTTTTTATCATAATGAAAATTAAAGAGGAAGTGAAAATGAAAAATGTTGTAATTCTCGGTGCCGGACAAAGTGCTCCGTATTTAATTCATTACATGCTGAAAAATGCAGAGAAATATGATTGGCGAGTAAGTGTTTGCGATATGAATTATGAATTAGCCAAATCAAGAGTTAACGGCAATGTTCGTGGCGAAGCAATTCAGTTTGATATTAATGACACTCATTTAAGAACTAAATTAATATCCAAAGCGGATATTGTGATTAATATGCTTGCACCTATTTTTCAGTATTTGGTTGCTCTTGATTGCATGGAATATAAAACTCACTGTATTAGTGCGTCTTACACAAATCCGCAAGTGGCCCAATTACATCAAGATGCTTTACTTGATGATGTTTTAATTCTTAATGAAATGGGATTGGACCCTGGAATTGATCACATGTCGGCTATGTCAATTATTGATAATGTAAAGAAAAAGGGCGGGATAATAAGTAGCTTTATTGCTTATGGTTCAGGCATACCTGCTCCGGAAGTTAAATCAAATCCGATGAATTACTGCATTACATGGAACGCCAGAAATGTTGTTATGTCTGGCGAAAGCGGGGCACAGTATATGGAGGACAATAAAGTTAAAGTGCTCTCGCACAATCAAGTATTTAGAAGAACATGGACAGTTAATGTTGCCGGCGTTGGTGAACTTGAAGCATATCCGAACAGAGATTCTTTAGTTTATCAGGATTTGTTCAAACTTCATAAAGTCAAAACTATGATTCGCGGAACTTTAAGATATCCGGGATGGAGTGAAACTTGGCATCAAATAGTACGGCTCGGAATTCCAAACGAAAAAATGCCGATTTATAAATTATCCACAAAAACATATGCTGAGTTTACAGAGATGTTTTTACCCCTTTTGATATCCGGAACTGATATTGAAAAGCGTGTTGCAAATTATTTGAACATCAGTCCTACAGGAACAATAATAAATAATATGAGATGGCTTGGATTGTTTTCTGCGGAAAAAATTGGGAACGGGCCTAAAACCGCAGCGCAAGTTCTGGAAAAAATCCTCCGTGATAAAATGCCGTTACCCGAAGGAGAAAGGGATATGGTTATTTTAGTACACGAAATTATCGCTACGTATCATGAAACAAAGAAGAAAGAAAAACGCACAACAACATTTATTGAATATGGAGACGGGTTTACCGCTATCTCCAAAACGGTAGGAATGCCGGCTGCCATTGCGGCAAAGTTGGTTCTTACCGACAAATTGAAATTACGCGGTTGTAGAATCCCGACTCATCCGGATATTTACAAACCTGTGTTACGTGAATTAAAAAAGCACGGACTTAAATTTGTAGAGAAAGTAGAAAAATTAAAGTAATTATATTTTGTAAAATATATTATTTAATAGTATAATAAATTATTATATAAACTCAGCAGTTGATTGTATCTGCTGAGTTTATTAGCTTTATTTAGTTCATTCAAATTTTATTTACGGTGTTTTACTTAATAGGGAAATCGGTTATAGTCCGATGCTGCCCCGCAACTGTGATGGATGTTAATGCACTAATATTTGCCACTGTTTCAATAATTGAAACGGGAAGGCGTTAGATGCAGTCCTAAGTCAGGAGACCTGCCGTAAATATCAATTTAATCAACCTTCGTGGGAGAGGATAGGTTAAGTCAAACTCAGCATTATTTTGCTGTTCTCTTTTTAGAATATTATTCGATTAAATTGTTAAATGGTTTAATTAATTGACATCCATTTAATTTAATTTGATGAACTCTGTTTCAATTGGAATTAGGAAATGAGAGTTCAAATTAAAATATTATTTTTTAGCCTCCTTTTTTACGGCTTGGTTTTACCGCAAAGTGAAGTGCGCATTGTTGATGCCCGCTCTTTAAAACCAATTGGAGATGTAGTTATATCTGCAGAATCGAAAATTACTATTTCAAATGAAGCCGGATATTTTTCTCTTCAAAAATTTAACGTTGGTGATACTCTTTTGCTTCAGCATCTTCTTTATCAAAAATTAAAATTGGCTTACAACCAAATTGTAATAAATAAGATTATTAAATTTCATCGAAAAAAAATTACTACAAAATTAATAAAGGTTGTTGTTGAAAATAAAAACAGCGAAACAAATGCAAAGCGGGAAACAGTAAAACTTGACAAACAAAAAATTGCACAGTATAGCGGACTTAGTGAACTATTAAAGAAAAACACAACACTTTTCGTAAAGGATTATGGCGGTTATTCGGGACTGAAAACAGTTTCGGCAAGAGGAATGGGCAGCGAAAATACGGTTGTGCTTTTTAATGAAGCTCGGGTAAATGATTTGAGAACGGGCACTTTTAATTTTGCCGAAGTTGATTCAAAATTTATCAACAAGATTGTTTACGCAAAAAATTCCGAGACTAATATTCAATCTTCCGGCGGAGTTGTTAAATTGTTTTCGGAAAACGAAGAAGGAGAGAGCTCATTTACTTTCGGGGGAATGATTAATTCAACTAAAACTAAAAATTATTTTGCATCCCTTAAAAAGTCCTCTAATAATATATCGTATAGTTTAAATTTTAATAGAATTAATTCGCCTAACAAATACCATTATGTTTTTGATGGGAAACAGTTGCAGCGAGAAAATGCTGATTTTTCAAAATCGTTTTTGAGTGGGAGTTTGCAATGGATATCTAAAAATTTTATTATTAAGCTTTATACCCACTATTCTCACTTATTAAACGGATTACCCGGTTTTGTTGTTACAAATAATTTCAATTACAGCAAAGCATCAAACTTGACTAATTCACTCTTGTCAATTGTAAACATTAATTATTCGCTTGGTAATAATATTTTGTTCTCTTCCAACATTGGCTTTCATAAGCAATATCTAAAGTTAATTGATCCTTTAAACCAGCTTTTGATTGACAGGCACAGCCAAAGTTCTACATTTAATGATTTGGGAATAACAAATAAACTACAATACAATTTGGGAAATGTTAGTACCACTTTGATTTATTATTTTAATTATGGGCAAGTCGATAGTTTAGCTGCAGTAATATCAGGGAAACAAATTGCGAATTTCACTAAACGGAATGAACACCAAATTTCATTTACAGCTAATTCAAATTATGAATTCAGTGGAGTGCATAATTTGGTTCTCAGCGGCGGAATTGATTATCAAATATTTAACGATAATTTTATAATCCGGAAAAAGAATAATTATTTTTCTTATCAAATAGGTTTGGAACTGGTTCCTGATTTTTGGCAAAGTTCAAATATTACTTTCTCTTTTGCAGATAATTACAGACATCCTTCTTTTAATGAAGTCTATTATTCAAGCTTGTTTGGTAATAATAATCTGCAAGGGGAAAAATATAAAAATATAAATGCAGGATTTAATTTCAACTTATCTTTATTTGGAAATAGTGAAATTCATCTTACGTATTTTTCTATTTGGGGAAATGATAAAATAATTTGGATTCCAACACGCATAGCTCTTCAAGTGCCTCGTAATATTAAAAAGATAAAGTCGGAAGGAATTGAAGTAATAATTAATCAGTCAATAATTACTAAAATGATTAAAGCGGAATTTATCTACTCATTTGTTGATGCACGCAATCTTTCATTTCCTTCTTCAACAGATTTCTCATATAATAAGCAATTAATTTACACGCCCAAAAATAGATGGAATTTTAATACCTACTTTAATTATAAAAGATTTAACTTAACAATAAATGCTTCGTTTGTCGGAGAAAGTTTTTACACATCCGATAACAGTCAGCAGAATAAATTGAAACAGTACTTTTTACTTGATGCTTCAACAGGATATTCGTTTGATTTATTCGGAGCAAAACACACATTAACATTAAATGCATATAATATTTTTAATGTAAACTACTTTGTAATTCAGTCTTATCCAATGCCATTAAATTCATTTTCAATAAATTATCAAGTGAGGTTCTAATGAAAAAAAAATTCTCTTTAATGTTTGCTGTTATTCTTATGTTGTTAACCGGCTGCAAAAATGAAACAATTCCGCTCATACCACCAATAAATACGGGAAGTTCCGGTATTATAGTTGTGAACGAAGGTCTTTTCAGCCAGAATAATTCTTCGGTTACTTATTATTCATTTAAGACCAACATCGCATCTCAAAATATTTACGCTTCTTCAAACAATCAATCAAAGTTGGGCGACACTGCAAATGATATGAAAATATTTGGAAACAAAGCCTACATTGCAGTTAATCAATCATTTAAGATTGAGGTAATTGATGTGAACAATTTTACTAGTTTAGGAATGATTGATTTATCAAACTATGGCGAACCTCGCGAAATAAGCATTGTTGATTCCTCAATGGGTTTTGTTACTGTTGGGAACAGCAGCGGAGACGGACTTGTGAAATTTAATCCGTCAACATTAACAGTTGTCGGTTTGTTAAAAGTCGGCGCAAAACCGGAAGGAATAGCCAATAGTGGTAAATATATTTTTACGGCAAACTCGGGCTGGGGAGCAGACAGCACTGTAAGTGTGATTGATGCCGAACAATTCAAAGTAGTAAAAACTTTAACTGTGGGAATAAATCCCAATGCGGTAATTGAAAACAACGGCACAATTTATGTTGTATCAACAGGAAGCTTCGGGGGAAATGGACTTGGCGGTATTTATAAAATTAATCCTATTACATTAACAGTTTCAGCTTCAAACTCACTACCGGGAAATCCCGGCAGCGCAGCTTTTGTTGAAAATAGCCTAATGGTAATAAACAATTCAGGAATAATAAAAATTGAATCAAATGATTTAAGCATTACGGATTCAACATTTATAAAAGGAAGTGCGGTTAATCCGATTTTTGCAACTATATATTCAATTGCATTTGATAATACAAGCGGATTTCTCTATTTGGGTAATCCAAAGGATTTTCAGCAGAATGGAGATATTGCGGTGTATGACTTAAACGGGAGTGAAATATCAAGATTTGACTGCGGAATAAATCCCGGAACAATTGTAATAAAAAATTAAGCAATAAAATTTGTAGAGACGCAATACAATGTGTCTCTACAAATTACGGGTATTCCAAATTTATGCTGTAAATATTTAAATTTTATATTTGTTTTTCAACCATTCAAAGGCAATGTTAATTTCTTTTGTTTTTCTTTCGGCAAGGTCAATAAATTCTTTGCCGAGGGAATTAACTTTATCAGGATGATATTGAGAGATTAAACTGAAGTATTTCTTTTTGATTTGTGATTTTGAAAGCACACCTGTTAAGTCTAAAATGCTGCCATAGTATTTAGCTTTTTCCGAATCGGTTGCCTTTTTATGGTCGAATTCTTTTTCTTCGTCTTCTATTTTATATTCATATCGTTCATATTTTTCATATCGTTCATATTTGGTATAAGATTTATATGTCCTTTTTCGGTTGCTTGTTTTTGCTTTTCTTTTCCCGCCAATATCTTTTATTATTGAATAGAGTGCTGAACTTCTTTCTCCAACCAAACCGAGATAGTCAAGTAATAATAAATTTGTATGGCTCCAATCAGTTTTTTCTATCTTTTTGGCAAATTCAATTATTTTTTTCGACATTCTATCAGTTTGCAAATTTGTTCTTAACCGTATTAACTGATTCCCTTCAACAATGGGAGTAGAATATTTTAATATTTGTGAAGCCCAATTATCACTTTGTTGGCTATTAATTAATATCGAAAGTGTCAAAAATTCATTTAAAACTGAAAGAGTTGAAATATTTTGCGATAATAATTTTGAGTGGACTAAGCAATTTAAATGCCCGTAAAGTGAAAAAACAAATTCATTTGCAACTTGGTCAGTATCCAAATTAAACTGTCGCATGAAAATAGAATTTATTGCTTTATAGGAATAGCTGTTCCTAAATTCAATTCCAAGCATAACATTTTGATTTAAATATCCGCGTGAAAAATCCGTAATGCCCTGCTGAACCGATCCGATTATTCCCCAAATTTGTTTGTTAATTTCATCATAAATAACAAACGCCTGGTCGTAGTTTCCTTTTTGCGTCATTGTATCAGCAATATCACGAAGTTTAGAAATGTTGGACATATAAAATATTATTTAAGTTAAAATGAAAAATTTAAATATAAAACAAATAAACAATTACAAAAAATAAAGGCGGCTATTTTTTGCGAAAGCCGTCTTAAACAAAATGAAAAATTAATGAGTATAGTTAAGAATTTGTTATTCCAGCCTTGCCGTTTCTTCTTCTGACAAAACTTTTTCAAGGTCTAAAAGTATTAGTAATCTATCTTCAAGTTTACCAACGGCTGTAATATAATCTGCATTAATTCCGGCAACCATTTCCGGTGGCGGCTCTGTAATATTTCGGGGAATTCTAAGAACCTCACTAACTTCGTCAACAATAAAACCGACAGTTTTTCCGGAAAGTTCAACTACAACAATTCGTGTGTTGTGATCGTGTTCTTTTCTCGACATATTTAAACGTGTTCGTAAATCAATTACCGGAATTATTCTGCCGCGCAAATTTACAACACCGTCAACAAATTCGGGTGCATTAGGAACTGTTGTAATTTCCATCATCCTGTTTATTTCTTGCACTTTTAGTATATCAACGCCAAATTCCTCACTTCCGATTTTAAAACTTACGAGTTGTAAGATATCGTCCAAATTTGCATTTTGTTCTTGAGTAGCACTCATTTTAGTTCTCCTTAAATCTAATTTGAATTTAATAAATTTTCATCTGATATATTTATATTATTCTTTCCATCATTAATCTTAAAATGGGAAGTAAGCTCCAGCAGATTTTCTGTTAACCGATTTAAATCCTCTGTAGCTTTAGCAACTTGCTGAATGCCCGATGAAGTTTCTTGAGAAACATTATTAATTGCTTCAACATTTTTACTAATTTCTTCAGCAGTTGCCGATTGCTCTTCGCCGGCACTTGCTAGCTGTCTTATTTCATCCTGTGCTTTTGTTGTGGATTCTAAAATCTCATCTAACGCATCAGCTACATGTCCGGTAAGGTCCATTCCGTAATTCACAACATTGTTAGCTGTTTCCATTGAAGTGCTGGCTTGTTTTGCATCAAGCTCTATAGCCTTAAGAATTTCTGCTATTTCTTTAGTTGTGCTCGTTGTTCTTTCAGCAAGTTTTCTAACCTCATCTGCCACAACTGCAAAGCCTCGACCTTGTTCCCCTGCACGTGCAGCTTCTATTGCAGCATTAAGAGCAAGAAGATTTGTTTGATCTGCAATTTCATCAATAGCTTTTGCCATTTCGCCAATTTTATCAGTCTTACCGATTAATGCACTTATAGAAGCACCGACTTCCTGAGTTGAACTGACAATGCCTTCCATACCGCGTTTGCTCTCATCAATTTTATCAGCACCGTTTTTAGCTTTCTGCCAAGCTTCATTTGCATATTCGGCGGCATTGCTTGCATTCTGCGTAGTCTCCATAATTGTACGGGTCATTTCTTCAATTGCAGCGGCAACGTCAGATGTTTGTGCACTTTGTTCGGCAGCACCGGCAGCCATTTCTTCAGTGCTTGATGAAATTTGTGTGCTCGCACTTGCGGTTGCTTGGGTTGCGCCTGTTACATCAATAATAATTTTTTTGATATTGCTAACAGTTCTATTAAATCCGTCAAACAATTTTTTTATTGCAAGATTATCATTGCTTTGTGAAACGTGAACAGTAAGATCGCCTTCGGCTAGATTATCCATTTCAATCAATAATTTTTCAACATTAGTTTCCAATATTTTTTGATTTTTTTCTATTTGTTCTTTTTGACTTACCGCTTCCATTTCGGAAGCCATAACTTTAGTGCTCTGTTGCTCAATATCACTAACCAATTTTTTTATGTTGGTTCTCATTTTCAAAAGAACTTTAGCTAAGTTTCCAATTTCGTCCGATTTATTCAAATCTAATTCGGTATCATAATTTCCATCTGAAATTTCTTCAGCAAATTTTACCGTCTTATCCAATGGCTTTGTTATTATTTTATGTAATAGAATAACTAAAATTATTGTAACTACAAAAATTATTAATAGTATGAATAAAAGAGTCATTTTTAAGGACTTGTTTATTTCAAATATATCACTTGAAATATTTTTAATTAATGTAATATAACCTATTGGAGTATTTGCATAATCTTTTAATGGAAAAGAGAAAATTGCCAATGTTTCTCCATTATTTTCTACCTGTTTGATACCTGAGTTGTATGTGAGACTTTTTAGCAAATCATTATCTTTATTATTTGAACTTGAATAATAAATAATATTACCATTAACAATATCAGATGGTTTATTTTTAAATCTCCGGGCATTCTTAAATACATTATCCTTTATTCCTATTGCATAATCTAATTTTGATGCTCCCGAGATATTTTTAAGAATTTTCGAAATGCTTCCGCCAAATTCTACAGTTCCAATTTCTTTTCCGTTATATGAGATAGGATAAACAACCCGTAACCCTGGCCCGCCTCTGCCGACTTCGATACCGGCAACAACCTGATTTGTTTTGTTGGCAGTTACAACAGTGTTTCGGAAGCCGGATAAATCATCACCGTATTTTTGAGGTTTATGCAAACGTAAAAATGAAATAGCCGGAGGTAAATGGAATTGAAATTGTGCTATGTTATAGTCCGGTTTTAGCTTGTAACGGAAAAGTGGCAAAAGTAAGTCTTTTAATTCCTTTCTTTTTTGTTCTGCAAATAATTTTGAAATTTGCGGATTACTTAACATGGTTGCAATTGACATTTCCAAATTATTTTTTTGAGAATTCACTTGGTCTATAAAAGAGATCTGAAATGTTTGAAATTGCGATTCTAATTTGTTATTTAACTGGGAAACGGAATCAGTATAAAAAATATATAAAATTCCAAATGTTATTAATATTATCCCCAAAAAAAATATTAAAATTAGTTTAGTCCGGATTGAATTAAGGACTTTCATTTTTGTCTCCTATTTATGTAATGCGACTTTCTAATGATTGATTATCGAAAGAATTTTCCGTTTTTAAAGTCTCAAACAAGAATTGTTCGATTATTTTTTATAATGAAAGAGCATTTACTTCGCAGAAAATATAAAAAAGAAAAAAAGACCGGTTTATCAAATATTTTTTTTTGATATTCCTTTCAATTAAATTAATTTACACTAACAAAAATTATTTATTATTAATATGAATTTTATAAATACAATTTTTACTTCATTTCTAAGTTCTACTATTACTACGCTAAAACTACATTTACATAATTCGATTTACAATAACTCATACACAGGAGGAAATTAATGGGCTGGGTTTCAGAAAGCTTAAACTCGTCTATCGGTAAAAAGTTTATAATGGCTTTAACCGGTACGCTACTTATGTTGTTTTTATTAGTTCATCTCATAGGTAACATTCTGCTTTATTTTGGTCCGGATGCCTTTAACACTTATGTAGGAATACTTGATAGTGTTAAACCGTTGATAAGAGTAGTAGAAATTATTCTATTAATAATTTTCATCTATCACATTTTTAATGGTATCAGGCTTTGGCTTGAGAATAGAAAAGCAAATCCAACAAAATATGCCGTAAATGTTATTCGCCAAAACACCGATGTATCTTCAAGGTCGATGATAATTACCGGTAGTTTCGTATTGCTATTTTTAATCATTCACTTAATAACATTTTGGGCGAAATTTAACTTTTCGGAAAAACTTAAGGAAAGCGAAAATTTTTATGGTTTCGTAACAACGGCGTTCAAAGATCCGTTATTTGCCGGTGTGTATTTTGTAGCAATGATTTTTCTCGGTTACCATTTGAACCATGCTTTTCAGAGTGCATTTCAAACCTTTGGGTGGAACAGCCGTAAATATGGTGAATTTGTTAAAAAACTGGGCTTTTGGTATGCGGTAATTGTTTCTGCTGTTTTCGCCTCTATTCCACTTTACTTTTTTTTAATGGGAGGTAAATAAGATGATATTAAATTCAAACGTACCGGAAGGAACTCTTGCCGATAAATGGAACAACCATAAATTCAGCATGAAAGTTGTAAACCCTTCCAATAAAAGAAAATTCGAGATTATTATTATTGGTTCGGGACTCGCCGGTGCATCGGCAGCTGCAACAATGGGCGAGTTAGGATACAAAGTAAAAGTTTTTACTTTTCACGATTCAACACGTCGTGCACATTCAATTGCTGCACAAGGCGGAATTAATGCTGCTAAAAATTATCAAAATGATGCCGACTCTGTTTACAGATTATTTTACGATACTATAAAAGGCGGTGATTTTCGCGGGCGTGAAGCTAACACTTGGCGTCTTGCCGAAGTAAGCAATAACATTATCGATCAGTGTGTTGCACAAGGTGTTCCTTTTGCCCGTGAATATGGCGGAACGCTGGCTACACGTTCGTTCGGCGGTGCTCAAGTATCCCGAACATTTTACTCACGCGGAGAAACAGGGCAGCAATTATTGCTTGGTGCATATAGTTCCATGAATCGTCAAGTAGCACTTGGTAATGTTGAATTATTTACGAGAAGAGAATTCCTTGATGTTGTTACAGTTGATGGACGTGCACAGGGAATTGTTGTTCGTAACTTACTAACCGGCGAACTGGAAAGACATTCTGCTCAAGCTGTTGTTATGGCATCAGGCGGATATATGAATGTTTACTATCTTTCAACAAATGCAATGAACTCAAATGCCACGGCAGCTTGGCGTGCACATAAGCGAGGCGCTGCATTTGCTAATCCGTGCTATACACAAATTCATCCTACTTGTCTTCCCGTTCATGGTGAAGGACAATCGAAGCTTGTTCTTATGAGCGAAAGTTTAAGGAATGACGGTAGAATTTGGGTGCCTAAAAAAGAAGGCGATCACCGTCCTCCTGAACAGATTCCGGAAGATGAAAGAGATTATTATCTTGAAAGAAAATACCCTGCATTTGGGAATCTTGTTCCGCGTGATGTTGCATCGCGTAATGCAATGTATGTTTGCAATGAAGGTCGTGGTGTTAATGGCGGACGTGCAGTTTATCTTGATTTTGAAGACGCATTTAGCAGAATAGGAAAAGACGGTGTTAAGGATAAATACGGTAATTTATTTGAAATGTATAACAATATTACCGGCGTTGATCCTTATCAAATACCGATGCAGATTTATCCCGCTCCTCACTACTCAATGGGAGGTGTTTGGGTTGATTATAATTTAATGAGTTCAATCCCCGGTCTATTTGTACTTGGCGAAGCAAACTTTTCCGATCATGGTGCAAACAGGCTCGGTGCAAGTGCATTGATGCAGGGTTTATCGGATGGTTATTTTGTTATTCCATATACAATTGGAAATTACCTTACTACTGAAAAACCTGAAAAGGTTGATGCTGATGGTTCTGATTTTAAAGAAGCTGAAAAAAATGTTGATGATAACATTAAAAAACTTCTTTCGCTTAATGGAACACAGCCGGTTGATGAAATTCATAAACGACTTGGTCATATTTTAATTGATAAAGTTGGAATGTCGAGAACAGAAGAAGGCTTGAATACTGCAATTAAAGAAATTTCAGACCTGCGGGATGAATTTTGGTCAGATGCTAAAGTTGTTGGTAAAGCCGACGAACTTAATCAAACATTGGAAAGAGCCGGAAGAGTAGCAGATTTTCTTGAGCTCGGTGAATTAATGGCAAAAGATGCTCTTAACAGAAACGAATCTTGCGGTGCTCACTTCAGAGAAGAATACCAAACACCGGAAGGCGAAGCTTTAAGAAATGATGAAGACTATGCCTATGTGGCTGCTTGGGAATTCAAAAAAGTTGGTGAATGGGAACTCCATAAGGAAGACCTTAAATTTGAGAATGTGAAACTTAGCACAAGGAGTTATAAATAATGAGTGGAGATAATAACTTAAATATAACGTTGAAAATCTGGCGGCAGGAAACACCGGCAGCAAAAGGTAATTTTGAGGATTTCAATGTATCCGTTTCTCCCGATGCTTCAATTCTTGAAATGCTGGATGAATTGAATAATTCCCTTGAAAAGGATGGAAAACGTCCTATTGCATTTGAAAGTGACTGCCGCGAAGGAATTTGCGGAACTTGCGGTATTGCAATTAATGGACATCCACACGGACCGCTTCCAAAACAAGCTACCTGTCAATTGCACATGCGTAATTTTCATAGCGGCGAAGTAATTTATCTTGAGCCGATGAGAGCTACACCATTTCCTGTTATTAAGGATTTGATTGTTGACCGTTCGGCAATGGATAAAATTCAGCAATCCGGAGCTTTTGTTTCATTTAATACCGGAAGTGCTCCCGATGCAAATGCGATTCCTATTTCTAAGGAAATGGCAGATGCCTCGTTGGATGCTGCGGAATGTATTGGTTGCGGTGCTTGTGTAGCTACCTGTAAAAACTCTTCGGCAATGTTGTTTGTTGGTGCAAAGGTTTCTCAATTTGCGTTGCTTCCACAGGGACAGCCCGAAAGATACGATCGTGTTCACGATATGGTTGTTGCGATGGACGAAGCAGGTTTTGGTAGTTGTACAAACACTTACGCTTGCGAAGCTGAATGTCCGAAAGGAATTTCAGTTTTAAACATTGCGAGAATGAATAGAGATTTTATTATTGCAACATTAAAATCTAAAGCAACTGAAGCGTGAAAAAATATACTTTGGTAAGTATAAATCCCGATTACTCTTTCGAGTAATCGGGGTTTTTTATTTGTTCAAAAAGATTAAAATCCGAAGAAAATAGAAGCAGAAGCAGTGTTTGTTTTTGCTATTTTGTAATCAGCAGAAAGGTTTAAAATAAATAATTTAAAAGTCGCCCCGAGAGTAAAAGCAGTACTGTTAGCACCATCCAAATCAAATTCCAAATGTTGAGTTGTTGCTCCTGTTGGAGTATCGAAAGAGTAATCATATTTAACAGTTGTAGTCCCGGTTTCATTTGTCAGTCCTACAAAAGGAGAAACGGAAATTCCCATTCCAAAAGTTTTGCTTAAATAGATTCCATATTGAGTTGCGTTACTTTCAAAAACATCTCCAACTGTTAACTTCTGAGAGAAAAAGCCGAGAGAAATGTCAACCGGAAGCGGGTTATCAAACCAAATATTAGCATTGTGTAAAAATCCCCAACCAAAAAATGAAATTTTTCCCAAATCTTCAACAGTAACCGAAGGGAACCAACGAATTAAAGCTTTGGTTCCATAAACTGTACCGAGTCCAAATTGAATAGACCCAAAAGGAAGAGCTGAGTAATTATTAAGCAAGCCTTTTACACCTGTCAGTTTTATAGTAGCGGCACCTATGTTTATATCTGGGTCACCGCCAAATGAAATGGACATATTTTCTTGGTCGGACCCAACAATTGTTGGTCCTGAAAAATCAACTGTATATTCTCGTAAAAGCATATGGTCTTTTAAAGATTGGTAAGCAGGATTTGAAGATGTTATTCCACTATTCGCAAGAATATCATCTACTTGGCTACCGGTAAATCTAAAGGAACCTGATGAATTAAATGTTTTTTGATCATCATTAAAAAACGAAGCAGCTGCCGATACTTTAACTGAAAGATCGAAACCAAGAATTGATGCGCTCGGAGCATTTGCAAACCATCCCGAGTTGAGATTGGAACTGAATGCTGAAATAACAGGTTGTACATAAGCCGTACCCGCCTGCTGACTTAAATTATTGACCGTCTCGTCAATATTTTGTGCGTACAATTGCTGAGAAAATAACCCGGCAATGATAAAAATAATTAGTAAAGAAG
>CAZXDS010000077.1:0-14527 GCA_964639525.1 uncultured Melioribacteraceae bacterium
TTGTTCTACAACAACAATTTAATATTGAAAACTGTATTATTTGACTCTGAATCGCAGATTCACAGCGATATTGTTACAACTGTTGATAAAAGTGGATACGCCGGCGAAAGCGATGCGTTGATAACAAATGTTAAAAATCTCGGGCTTGCAATTTCAAGTGCGGATTGTACGGCAATATTTATTTATGATAAAAAGGAAAATGTAATTGCCGGAGTTCACTCAGGTTGGCGAGGGACTGTAAAAAAGATACTTGTCAAAACATTAAATATTTTAGGCGAAGAATTTAATTGCAAACCTGAAAATATTATGGTTTATTTGTCTCCTTCAATTTCTCAAAAGAATTATGAAGTTGGGGCAGAAGTTGCCGAATTATTCGATACTAAATATTATAAAGTTAGAGAGGACAAATTTTTGCTTGACGTTTCGCAAGCAAATTACGATATGCTTATGAAGTTTGGTGTTTCCAAAAAAAATATTGAAAAATCTACATTGTGCAGTTATGACAAGAAGTTTTTACAATCGTTCAGACGTGAAGGTAAAAAATCAGGGCGTGCATTTGGCGTTATCGCTATGAAATAAAAAAATAACTATCAGATTATGAATAAAGAAAATATCAAAATAATTCTTGGTTACACACTCATCTCTATATTGTGGGGAACGACTTGGTATGCAATTCGTATAGGATTGAACTCACTTACGCCAATATTTGCAGCAGGTTTACGTTTTACCACAGCTTCTATTTTTATTTTTGCCATAATGAAATATTCCGGTGCACGTTTACAAACAGATAGACTTTCAATTATTTTATATATTTCAATGGGATTTTTCTCGTTTGTTATTCCGTTTGGTCTTGTTTATTGGGGCGAACAATATGTTAGTTCCGGGCTTACTTCTGTTTTGTTCGGAGTCTTTCCATTTTTTGTAATCATCTTTTCAAGATTTGCTTTTCCAAATGAGAAAATAGGAATGTTCAAATTGCTTGGTGTTTTGTTGGCTTTCGGTGGTATTGTAGTAATATTTTCCGATTCAATTTCCTTTACAAAAAGTGATTTAATTATAGGAATGATTGCAGTTGTTTGCAGTGCCGCTTTGCAGGGAGCCATTGCTGTTGTAATAAAAAAGTGGGGAAATCATCTTCATTCACTTTCGATGAATTTTATTCCTTTACTAATTGCCGGAATTACAATGCTTCTTTTCGGTCTGCTTTTTGAGGATAGAACGAAATGGGATTTCAACACTTCCGCAATACTGTCTGTTGTTTATCTTGCTTTGTTTGGAACTGTATTTACATTCACAACTTACTACTGGTTAATGAAAAGAATTGACGTTGTTATTTTATCGCTGTCATCTTTTATTACGCCGATTATTGCTCTGATTGTAGGCGGTTTGCTGCTTAGTGAACGTTTGTCTTTTCTGAATTTTATTGGCAGTGTTCTTGTGCTTGTAGGAATATTATTTGCTAATTTGCGAGGTCTCATTAAATATTTTAGTAAAAAGAAAAAAGTGGAAACGGTTTGAGTATTGTAAGAATAAAAAATGCTGCATTTTATGCATACCACGGTGCATTAAAAGAAGAGCAAAGCATCGGCGGTAAATTTGAAGCCGATGTGGAAATGCATTTTAATTTTTCCGATGCTGCAAAACACGACAACCTTAAATTAACAGTAAATTATGTCGATGTTTATAAAATAATTAATGAATTGGTTCATCGAAAAAGATTTAATTTAATTGAAACTCTTGCAACTGAAATTGCCGATAAGCTTTTATTTGAAATTCCTTTAATTGAAAAAATCACGGTACGCATTCGCAAAAATAGTGTGCCTATTGGCGGACTTATTGATAATGTAGAAGCAGAAGTAACAAAGAAAAATGAAAAATAAAGTTTATCTAGGGCTTGGTTCAAACAAAGGGAATAAACTAAATTTTATTATTCAAACTGTTGAGTTGCTTAATCAAGATTTGAAGTGTTCAATTATAAAATATTCATCAATTTATGAAACATTGCCTTTTGGCGTGGAGGAACAGGCAAATTATTTGAATGCAGCTATTGAAGTAAATACATCAATGAATTTGCAAGAGTTTCACAAATTTATAAAAAACACCGAATTGGAAATCGGTAGAACCGAAAGTTTCCGTTGGGGACCTCGAGAAATAGATATTGATATTTTATTATTTAATGAAATACTGTTTGAAAGTGAAAAATTAATTGTGCCTCATAAAGATTTAATTAATAGAGATTTTGCGCTAAAACCACTCCACGAAATAAAAGGTGATTTCCTTTTGCCGGGAACCGATACGTTTATAACAAATGATTATTTAATTAATTTGAAAAATCATATTGTTGGTGTTAAACGAGTAAAATTATTAAATTAGTTTATTAAATGTAGAGTATTTACATATAATGATGAATTTATTAAAAATATTGTCATCACAGCGAATCCGGTAAAAGGATAAAATTAAAAGTATAACATAATTTGAAAGAAATAAATTACATAGCGATTGAAGGAGTTATCGGGGCGGGCAAATCATCACTCGCGAAAAAACTTGCTGAAAAACTCGATTCGCAATATATTTTTGAGGAATTTGAAAAAAATCCTTTTTTGGAAAAATTTTACGGCGATAGAAAAAGATTTGCGTTTCAAACGCAGATGTTTTTTTTAATTAACCGGTATGAACAACAAAAGAGATTAAACCAAGGTGATTTATTTACTGATTATATCGTATCAGATTATTTTTTTGAAAAAGATAAAATATTTGCATATTTAAATCTAAATGGAGAAGAATTAAAACTTTACGAAAATATCTTCCCTTTGCTCGCACGAGACTTGCCTAAACCTGATCTGGTAGTGTATTTGCAGTCAAGTATCGATAGGCTGATGATGAACATTAAAAGACGAGGGCGTAAAATTGAGCGCAATTTATCAAGAAGTTATATCTCCGAATTGAGTGAAGCGTACAACGATTTTTTCTTCAAATATAACAACACTCCATTGTTAATTGTAAATACTACTGAAATTGATTTTGTGAAAAAACAAAAAGATTTTGACGAATTGTTTAACCAAATTTTTAGAAAGGATAGAGGATTCATTGAGTATTTTACTCCTGGTTCTTAAGGTATTATTGTGTTAATAAAAGCTATTATATGGTTCTTTTTTTTCTATGTTGTTTTTAAAGTGTTTCGTTTTTATAAAAAAATTATGAAATCCTCTTTAAAAAATGATACTGATATTAAGTCTGAAGTACATGAATCAACCAAAATTGATAAAGCGGATATAATTGATGCCGAATTTGAAGACTTACCGCCGAGTGAAAACGTAAAAGAAAATTCATCTGAAAATTCGTAATGTCTTCCACTACAATTATTGATAAACTGCTTAGATTTTATTTTTCTAAACAGAGAAATCGAAAGACTACGCATTCATTAAATGATATTGGAAGAATTTTAATTATTCGTCAGCACAATCAGTTTGGTGATTTACTCGCAAGTATAGCCTTATTCCGTGCAATTAAAGAAGCCTATCCGCATTCTTCCATTTCTGTAATCGTAAGCCCCGAAAATTATTATGCATTAAGCAAAAACCAATTTGTGGATAGATTATTTATATTTGACAAAGGTAAAATAATTAATCCGGATTATGTTTTTAACTTTTCAAAATATTTAAAATATAATTATGATCTTTGCATTGTTCCGGTAACTGTTTCCATTTCTAAAACAAGCTGTATTCTTGCAGGATTATCGGATGCGAAATTAAAAATTGGTCCGGCTGAGTTAGAGGGGAAAGAAAATAATTATTCTTATATATTTAATAAAACCGTGAATATGAATTGGAGTGATATGCCTGAAAGGAATGTAGCGGATTTTGGGCAAGACATTTTGAAGCCGCTTGGAATAAGAACAGATAATCTTAAATCTGAAATCTCTTATGATAAATCTGACTTGGAAGTTGCTGATAAATTTCTAAATTTATATGATGGAATTGGAGATGGACAACTAATTATTGGTTTGCATGTTGGGGCAGGTAAAATCCCAAACAGATGGGGAAGTGAACAATTTGCTGAGTTGATTAATGATATTTCTGAAAAGTGGAACGCATCATTTTATTTAACCGGAACTGATTCCGATAAGCAAAGCGTAACGGAAGTGCTTGAAAAAATAGATATTTCGCCGAAATTGTTTATGAATAAAACAGTACCGGAAGTTGCAGCTTTAATTTCAAAATCGAACTTGTTTATTACAAATGATACGGGAATTATGCACGTTGCCGGAGCGGTAGATACTCCGCAAATATCAATTTTTGGTCCTACAAATCCAAATAATTGGGCACCGGTTGGTGGAAATAAATATTGGCTTAAAAAGGGAAATTATATTGATTCTGTTTCGGTAAAAGATGTGCTTGAATTAGCCGAAAGAATATTAGGATAAATTACTCTAAAATAACATCTGTCAAATTGGTACAACTAATCGTGAACTGACTATTGTACGATAATAGAATTATTTTATGCATGAACACAAGATGTACAATCATCAAATAATATATGAAAAATTTTGCAGCTATAGATATTGGCACAAACTCATTTCATTTAATTGTGGTTAAAATTAAATCGAATGGGAATTTTGATGTTATCGATCAAACCAAAGAAGTAGTGCGTTTGGGTGAGGGAAGCAGTGGCGATATTAAGCATCTATCTGCACAGGCTGTGGAAAGAGGAATAGCAACTCTAAAAACATTTAAAGAAATCGCAGATGTGCACAAAGCCGAAATCAGAGCAGTTGCTACAAGTGCTGTACGCGAGGCTAAAAACAGGAAAGAGTTTGTTAAACAAGTTAAAGAACAAACCGGCATTGACATTGAAATTGTAAACGGTTTTGAGGAAGCTCGTTTAATTTATCTTGGCGTACTTAAAGCTGTACCTGCATTTGACAGTACAATATTAGCTTTTGATATCGGAGGCGGAAGCACAGAATTTGTAGTTGGACGAAAAGGTGAAATCAAATATTCAATGAGCTTGAAACTTGGCGCCGTAAGGCTTACACAAAAGTTCTTCGACAAAGATATAGCTGATGAAAACAAAGTTGAGCAGTGTAGGAAATGGGCAGAGGGCATTGTCTATCCGATTGTACAAGAAATTAATAAACATGAAATTCAAAGAGTTGTTGCTTCATCAGGAACGGCAATGGCAATCGGTTTGATGATTTACGCAAAGAATAATCCGAACAAACTGTTACCGAGAATATTGAACAATTATGAAATAACGGATAAACAATTATTAGAAGTTGAGAAACTAATCTTATCAAAACAAACTTTGAAAGAGCGAAAAGAAATTCCTGGACTTGAATCCAAAAGGGCAGAGATTATTTCAGCAGGTGTAATAATTCTTTCTTCAATAATAAAATTGACGAAAGTTAAATCTTTTGTACTTTCGGGAATGTCCTTGCGAGAAGGAATTGTTATTGATTCAATGCAGAAATTTTCTGACAAAGGGGAAGTCCCTGAACTTCAAAATATTCGTGAAGAAAGTGTAAGTCATCTTTCACAAAAGTGTAATTACGACCGTAATCATTGTAAACATTCTGCAATTTTGGCCTGTAAAATATTTGATGATTTGCAATCACTTCATGGATTAAATTCCGAACATAGGGAATACTTGAAATATGCAGCAATGCTGCACGATATTGGTTATCACATTGCACATTCGCAACATCATATCCACAGTTTGTACATTATTAAAAACAGTGAACTGTTGGGATTTAATGAACGAGAAATTAGCATTATTGCCAATGTTGCTCGCTATCACAGAAAAAGCCTTCCAAAAGAAACACACAAAGATTATGCTGACATGGACATCATTTCCAAAAATGTAATAAATTTACTTTCTGCAATTTTAAGAGTCGCCGATTCGTTGGATAGAACACACACACAAAGAATTTTCGATGTTGAAACATCAATTGAAGATGATGCAATTCGTATGAAGTTAAAAATAAAGAATGTTGTTCCTGAAATTGAAATCTGGAGCTTAGAGAGAAGAAAATCACTTTTTGAAAAAGTGTTTGCCAAAAAGTTGATTGTAGAATAGCGGAATTATTAAAAAAATAAGAATAGAGTATCAAATATTCAAATATATTTTAAGTCATATTAAACATTAACTTTTTTTTCTAATTTAACTTTATTCTGAAATTGTTGTAAAACAAACTTTCCTCGCAGAGTCCGATGGACAGTTTGTTTTGTTACCACGAGCAGTAAAAGTTAAAAAACAGATAAATAATTATGAATTAATGCTGCCATAGAAACCGACTGGAGAGTCGGTTTTATAAAACGTAAAAGGTTTTAGATTTTGTTTTAACGAATGGTGATTTGATAAAAATATTCTTACTCAACTCTTTCTTTTCTTTTGATATTAATTTTCCTCTCTTTATTTTTCAACTTTAAATAATAATAATTTAGAGTAACAAATAATGACATTTATAAAAGACTTATCACAGCACGTAGGCGAAGAAGTTACCTTAAAAGGTTGGCTTTATAACAAAAGATCAAGCGGTAAAGTAAAATTTTTAATTATGCGTGACGGAACCGGATTGGCACAATGTATTGTATTCAAGGGAAATGTTACAGAGGAAGTATTTTCTCTTGCAGATACTTTGGGACAAGAATCCACTTTTGAAGTAACAGGAAAAGTGAAAGAAGAGTCGCGTTCTGTTGGTGGTTATGAATTGGATGCAATTGATCTTAAAGTCATCAGTATTGCTCATGAATATCCGATTACTCCAAAAGAGCACGGACCTGAATTTTTAATGGATCACAGGCATTTGTGGATTCGTTCGCAAAAGCAATGGGCAATTTTAAGAATTCGTCACAGAATTGCAAAAGCAATCCGCGACTTTTTTGACGAGCGTGATTTTACATTATTTGATCCGCCAATTATTACTCCGAATGCGGTAGAAGGAACTTCTACACTTTTTGAAACCGAGTATTTCGATTTGGGAAGTGCATACTTAACTCAGTCGGGACAACTTTATGCAGAAGCAGGTGCAATGGCGTTAAACCGTGTTTACACATTCGGTCCGACATTTCGTGCAGAAAAATCAAAAACGAGAAGGCATTTAACAGAGTTTTGGATGGTAGAACCGGAAGTAGCATTTTTTGATTTGAACGATGATATGAATTTGGCTGAAGAATTTTTGGAATATATTGTTCAGATGGTATTGAAAGATAGAGTACATGAATTACAGATTTTAGATCGAGATATCTCCAAATTAGAAAAAGTTAAACGACCGTTTCCGAGAATTTCCTACACGGAAGCAGTTGATATTCTTCATAAAAACGGTGTTGAGTTTGAATGGGGCGGCGATCTTGGTGCGCCGGATGAAACAATAATTTCAAATCAATTTGATAGTCCTGTAATGGTGCATCGTTATCCTGCGGAAGTAAAAGCATTTTATATGAAACGCGATCCGGAAGATGAAAAACTTGCACTTGCAGTTGATGTTTTGGCGCCGGAAGGCTACGGCGAAATTATTGGCGGCAGTCAAAGGGAAGATAATCTCGATATTTTATTGGAAAGAATCCAAGAACATAAATTACCTCAAAAATATTTTGAATGGTATTTGGATTTGAGGCGTTTCGGGTCTGTTCCGCATGCCGGATTTGGTTTAGGACTTGAAAGAACAGTTGCATGGATTTGCGGTTTGGATCATGTTCGTGAAACAATTCCTTTTGCAAGAATGATTTATAGAAATACTCCTTAAAATAATTGATAATTTATAATTGATAATGGACAATTAAATGGCATTTATTGTGCGAGAGAATTGTTGTTTCCAATTGTTTTGTTTTCTACGGTTTTACTTATTCAATGATGTTTGTAATAAAATTTAATGTTAGTTCTAATTAACTAAATATACATACTAATTACGGTTCGTTTATGTTTCGATTAAAAAATCTCGGAGTTATTTTGTTTTTTATGCTCGTAGTATTTTCTGCGGGCTCAATGCTTTTTGCTGAACCGGCAGCAACTTCAGCTATTACAACTACTATTCAAGAAGCTGGTACAGAGCATCAACTGCCTTCAGCTTTAATGGTTTTGCCTTTTGTTGTGCTACTACTTGCAATTGCAACCGGTCCACTTTTTTATGAACATTTTTGGGAAAAACATTATCCTAAAATTGCAATATTATTAGGTTTAATTACTGTTGTTTATTATGCCGCATTTCTTCACGATACTCATAGTTTATTACATACTTCAGCAGAGTATATCTCATTTATCGCACTTCTCGGCTCATTGTTTGTTGCTTCAGGCGGCATACTGATTAAAGTGGATAAAAAGTCCACACCAATGCTTAACGTGGCAATACTTTTTATCGGGGCTTTGCTTGCCAATGTTTTTGGAACTACCGGAGCTTCCATGCTTCTTATTCGTCCTTTTATTAAAATTAACAGAAACAGAATTAAGGCTTATCACATAATATTTTTTATATTTTTGGTTAGTAATGTCGGTGGCGCATTAACTCCGATAGGGGATCCGCCTTTATTTATTGGGTTTTTACGCGGTGTGGAATTCTTTTGGTTTATTGAACATATGTGGTTCATTTGGCTGCCTGCAGTATTGGTTATCTTATTAATATTTTATATAGTTGATTCTCGAAATCCAGGGAACGATACTTCAACGGAATATACCGGTAAAATTGAATTTAAGGGATATAAAAATCTAATTTTTCTCGGTGTTATTCTTCTTTCGGTGTTTGTTGATCCCGGTATAATGAAATGGGTTCCTGATTTGAAACCGTTTCCAATCGGTTTTCGGGAAATTATAATGTTTTCCGTAATGTATTTATCTTATAGATACGCTGATAAGGAGATTTTGAAGGAAAACGAATTTGAATTCGAGCCTATTCGTGAGGTTGCATATTTATTTGTAGGTATCTTCGTAACAATGGTTCCTGCACTTCAGTTAATTGCTCACGAAGCTCAAGTTTACGGTAATGAACTTTCTGCAGGAGTATTTTATTGGTCAACAGGGTCATTGTCGGGATTTTTAGATAATACGCCAACATTTATGAATTTTTTGAGTGCTGCGATGGGAAAATTCAGTTTGGACGTTGATTCGATGAATCAAGTTGTGCAATTTCAAGATGCACACGCTCTTTATTTGCGAGCAATTTCAATTGGAGCAGTATTTTTTGGTGCGATGAGTTATATCGGCAATGGACCCAACTTTATGGTTAAATCTATTACAGAGCGTGCCGGTATAAAAATGCCGAGTTTTTTTACATATATGTTTAAGTATTCAATACCAATTTTAATTCCGGTATTTACAATAGTTTGGTTAGTATTTTTCTATGGGAGAGGATAATATGAAAACATTAACAGAGGTTTTAGAAAAAAAAATGAATGGTCTTTATTACGGAAATAGAGTGCTATTGCCGTTTGCAGCAGATATACTTAAGATGGTAATTAAGGATGATATTATTACGGATTTTAGTTCAAAAGATAGCGGTGCAAAATACAGTATTCGAGATAATTTTACGGAAATTTATTTCTGTGATTATCCTGAATTAAATAGGGAAATTCGCGATTATGATGTTATTAAATTAGTACTTGTTGAAAAAGGCGAGGATGTTTTTGATTTTAAACAACATCAAATAATCAGTATTAAGCCATTAGAAAAGCATTTTCTTTCAATTGAAAAAATTGATGACGAAATACTCTTCTTTGAATAGGAAAAAATAATGATTCCGTTATTTATATCCGAGCAAGTTAGAAACGCTGATAAATATGCAATTGAAAAATTGAATATCCCCGGCATTGTATTAATGGAAAACGCAGCAATAAATATTTTCAATGCAATATTTAACACGTTTGGGGAAATAGAAAATATTTCTCCAATCGGACTGTTAGTCGGTAAAGGCAATAACGGCGGGGATGCTCTAACAGTTGCAAGGCATTTTATAAATCATGGTTACAGAGTTAAGATACTTTCATTTTGTGATAAAAATGATTTTAAAGGAGATGCTCTCTTAAACTTCAATATCACGAATAAATTAGTTCAGACAGTAAAAAGTTCTGAAATTTATTTTTACAAATCAATTAGAGATGTTTCTAAATTATCAGATTGTTCTTTAATTATTGATGGTTTGTTAGGGACAGGGGGCAAGGGGAATTTAAGAGAGCCGTTTAATTCTGTAATATCAAAAATTAATCAATTCAATTCAATTAAAGTTGCAATCGATGTCCCAACCGGATTAAATATTGATACCGGAAGTTCTGAAAATGCTTTTGATGCTGATTTAACGGTAACGTTGGCGGAATTAAAAAGAGGACTGTTTTTTCAAGACGGTATTCCTTGTTCAGGCCAAGTTACTAAAGGCTCAATAGGAATCGGAGATGATTATTTTAGTCAATTGGAAGTTGAAGATTATTTAATTGAACCTGAAGATGCACTTGCGGGATTACCTGTTAAGAAAAATAACCTGCACAAATATTCCGCCGGAAAAGTTCTTGTAATAGCCGGTTCCGGTGATTTGCCGGGGGCTGCAATTTTTACAACAAATGCTGTGATGAAAAGTGGTTCCGGTGCCTGTTTGCTGGCTTTTCCAAATTCATTGAAGGAGCTTGCTCAAACAAAAGTTAGTGATGCGATTGTTCTTTCATATAACGATGATAAAAAACGGATTCTTCAAGTCAAAAATATTTCTGAAATTGAACAAAGAATCAAATGGGCAGATACTATTGCAATTGGTCCCGGGTTAGGAAGAAACAAGGAAACTGTTTTAGCAGTTAGAAAAATATTGAAACAATTCCCAAACAAAAAAATAGTTATTGATGCCGACGCAATTTATGCATTGAATAATGGTGAGTACAAAAATTATAATTTGCAGAACAAAGTGTTTACTCCTCATCATCAGGAGTTTGCAAATCTTATCGGTGTAGAATTACTTGCATTAGAAAATGATTTATTGAAGTACGGTAAGGATTTTGTTGCTGAAACTAAATCAAATTTAATTCTGAAAGGTTCTCCAACAATAATTTTCACACCGAAAAAAGAAGCATTAATAAATACTGTGGGAAATTCAGGAATGGCAAAATTTGGAATGGGAGATGTTCTTACAGGAATTGTTTCGTCATTTATTGCTCAATCGGGGGAAATTGAAAATTCAATTATTTCGGCAGTATATTTGCATTCACTTTCAGCGGATTTACTTTTACAAACAGAAACGGAATTTGGCATTGATGCTGATGGTGTATTTGCCAATTTACCGCAAGCTATTAAGTTTTTAAGGAACTCAATTGAACCGATATTATAGCATTTTATCAGAGCATAAAAAAAAGTTTATCTACATTCCACTTGCACTATATTGGATTGTTTTATTTATTGCAACAAGTATTCCATCAAAGGCTTTGCCCAAAATTGCTATTAGCGATAAATTTGAGCATTTATTTGCCTATCTAATTCTGGGGTTTTTTCTTTATTCAGCTTTCAAGCTGCAGAATAAAGTTCACCGGATTAAGGAATACGCTTTTTTATCAGCAGTTTTTATTATTTCATTTTATGGATTGCTTGATGAACTTCATCAGATACTTATTCCCGGTAGATATTGCGAAGTATTGGACTGGGTTGCTGATTTTGCCGGTGGACTGATTGGAATTGCTCTGTCGTATTTATCAATATTTCGTAATAAATGAGAAATAGTTTCAAAATAGTTGTACAATTGATACTTGGAACAAAATTGTATTATTTACTGTAAAAACTAAAGTTCGGCATTGACAAACATTAACTCATTTTTTATCTTAAAGTTAATAATATTTCTTTTTGGAGGAAAAATTGGCACTGAAGAAAAATCCTAAATTCGATCTTAAATTAAAGTACCAAAGAACGTTTGAAATTGGCTTGATTATTTCGTTGGCGGTTTTAATTGTGGCTTTTAAGTACATGCCGCGGAATTCGCACGATAAAATTAAAATTGACGGTCCACAGGAACTTATAAATGTAGAAGACGTTGAGGCAACAAAGCAGGAAACTGCACCGCCACCGCCACCAAAACCACCAATCCCTATTGAAGCTCCTTCGGATGATGTTTTGGATGATATTGAAATTAATGATACTGAAATAGATCAGCAGGCTGATATTGCACCGCCTCCGCCTCCGCCGGTTGAGGAAAAGGAAGACGAAGTTGTATTTTTTGTTGCTGTAGAACAAATGCCAGAGCCGATTGGCGGCATTGCCGGAATTCAGAAAAAAATTGTTTATCCTGAAATTGCAAGAAGAGCAGGTGTTCAAGGTAGAGTTTTTGTAAAAGCTTTTGTTGATGAAACAGGAAGAGTAACTAAGGTTACTTTGATAAAAGGAATTGGTGCAGGTTGTGATGAGGCAGCAATGAAGGCTGTTAGACAAACAAGGTTTAAACCCGGGAAACAACGTGGTAAAGCGGTTAAGGTTCAGGTTTCCATTCCCATACTTTTCAAAATTCGATAAATGAATTCGTAAAGCTGTTACAATGTAGCAGCTTTTTTTTTGCTTTGTAATATCTCAAATAGCAATAATAAGTTTATCTTTACAGAAATAATTTATTTTTATACTAAATTACAATCAGTAGAATTATGCAACTTGTCAAATCGCTGAATTAATATGAGCATTATCGAATTAAAAAATATTACTTATTCTTACAATTCAATTAATACAGATAAACAATTTTTTCTTAATAATATTTCACTCAATTTACTTAAGCACGAGTTTGTTTCTATATTAGGCCCAAACGGAGCAGGTAAATCCACATTACTCAAAATAATTTCAGGGTTGTATAAACCTCAAATCGGTACTATTAAATTATGTGATAAAGATTATTCTGAATACGAATTGAAAGAGCTTGCCAAAAAAATTGGATTTGTTTCACAATCTAATTATTCTGTTTTTCCGTTTTCAGTTTACGAAATTGTAATGATGGGCAGGACACCTTACCTGGGATTGCTTGGTTTTGAAACTGAAAAAGACCGCAAAATAGTTGACAATGTTTTGGAAACAGTTGGAATTGCCGATTTAAAAAACAAAGGAATAAATGAAGTTTCAGGTGGAGAAGCTCAACGTGCTTTTATTGCAAGGGCTCTTGTTCAGAAGCCCGAAATTCTATTGTTGGATGAACCAAATGCCCATCTCGACATACAACATCAAATTTCGATATTTAATATATTAAGTAAGTTGAAAGAAGAAAACGATTTGACTATCGTTACGGTTTCACACGATCTTAATCTTGCCGGATATTACAGCGATAAAGTTGTTTTAATGGAAAACGGAAGAATTGTTTTTAATGATATTAAAAAAAATATTCTGACTGAGAAAAATATACTTGATATCTTTAACGTTCATACGTCCGTTCATTATGATGAAAATAAGGATGCAGTAAAAGTCACTCTTTTACCTGACCAATAAAATTATAGAATTGTATTGAAAAAAAACTCCCTTCAAAACCGGTATTATTTTGCATCAATTGTAATTGCCTTGCTTAATCTTTTCGTTGTGTTTTTTGCTAAATATTCTCTAAACGGTTTATCAATAGGGGATTTTAGAGTCTCGTATGTAGGAAACTTACTTAACATAAGTTTAACTTTGCTAATTATTATTGGTTTAATAATACAAATACTGAATTTAAACAATTCAAAATTAAAGCAAGGACTTACTGCTGTAAGTATTTCGGCGTTTTACTTAAGTGCCTCTGTAGCATTTTTGTTCATTGGCTTTAATGATATAAAATTTGGTACATCACCAATATTAAATTATCCGCCGCAAAAAATGATAATGGGCATTCTCGCCATAAGCAGCATTTTACTTCAACTGTATATCTCAATTTTTATTTGGGGAATGATGATTTACAAAGGAAAATACTTGTTTGTTAAATCATTTACATTTTTAATGTTTATAAGTTTTCTCAGTATGGTGTTTGGCGTGCTCTATACTTCTACTTCTCTTGGAAATCAAAAAATAAAAATCAAAAAAAAACATTATGATTATGCAGTAGTTCTTGGCGCTGCGGTTTGGAACAAGAATCAGCCAAGCCCGCTATTTAGTGGGAGAATAAATACGGCAAAAAATCTTTTAAGCAAAAGGATAGTCGATAAAATATTTTTAACAGGAGGAAATGCTCCCGGTGAAGTTAGTGAAGCCAGAGCTGCCTATCAATATTTAATCAATCATTCAGTGGATAAATCTTTTCTGTCATTTGAGGAAAATACGAATACAACTTCGGAGCAAATCAGGTTCATTAAAATGAAAGATTCTGATGTTGCCGAAAATGGAGAGGTTATTAAGAAAAAATTGTTTCTAATTATTTCCGATGGTTTCCATTTGGCTCGTGTAAAGGAAATGTGTAAATTTTATGGAGTAAATGCCGATACGTATAGTTCGGAAAATTCTGCCGGAGCAAAATTAAATATTTACCATTCCTTGCGGGAAAGTGTGGGATTATTTCTATTTTGGCTTTTTTCTATTTGAAAGTATTTGGTGTTGGAGATTATTATTATTTCAATCTTATAAAAAATATTTT
>CAZXDS010000078.1:0-14477 GCA_964639525.1 uncultured Melioribacteraceae bacterium
AATAATATTATTACAACAATGAATTTAGAAAATGTAAATAACGTTACACTTTTAACAGCTTGGTGGTGGTGGAGCAATAATATTCCGCTTTCCTAAGCTTATATAATATTTTAAAAAATGCCGTGGATAGTGGAAAACACCGTTCACGGTTTTTTATTTTTAAACTCAACCGTGAACTTTTCACGGTTTTTTTTTGATTTTTTTTCAACACATAAAACAAAAGGAGTTTTAAAATGAGAGACAACAAAATCTATCTTCAGGCTAGTGAAATGCCGACAGAGTATTATAATATTTTGCCCGATTTACCTTCCCCTTTGGCAATGCCATTAAATCCGGCAACGAAAGAACCGATTTCACCAAATGATTTATCGGCAATTTTTCCCGAGGAATTAATTATGCAGGAAATGAGTCCGGAAAGATTTATTAAAATTCCCGAAGAAGTTTTGAATATTTATACAATCAGTCGCCCAACTCCGGTTATCAGGGCTTTTAGACTGGAAGAATTTCTCGGAACACCTGCAAAAATATATTTCAAATACGAAGGTGTAAATCCGGCAGGAAGTCATAAAACAAACACCGCAATTGCTCAGGCTTATTACAATAAAAGGGCGGGAATTAAGAAACTTGTTACGGAAACCGGTGCAGGACAATGGGGAAGTGCTTTATCAATTGCCGCACAACATTTTGGAATTCAATTGGAAGTGTTTATGGTGAAAGTAAGTATAAATCAGAAACCGTACAGAAGAACAATGATGAGACTTCACGGCGCTACTGTGCACGCAAGTCCGTCAAATTTAACAAACACAGGACGAGCAATTTTAGAAAAAGAACCTAATTCACCGGGTTCACTTGGAATGGCAATAAGCGAAGCGGTTGAAATTGCAGCCTCAAGTAATGATACAAATTACTCGCTCGGCAGCGTTTTAAACCACGTTTTACTTCATCAAACAATTATCGGTGAAGAAGCAAAAAAGCAGTTGGCAAAAGTTGGCGAATATCCGGATATTATAATCGGTTGTTCAGGCGGAGGAAGTAATTTCGGTGGAATTAGCTTCCCGTTTTTACGTGATAAACTTACAGGCGATAAAAAGGATTTACGCGTAATTGCAGTTGAGCCTGCTTCGTGTCCTTCTTTAACTCACGGAAAATTTGCATATGATTTTGGTGATACGGCTGGCTACACACCGCTGATGAAAATGTTTACTCTGGGGCATAATTTTATTCCGCCAAAAATTCATGCAGGAGGTTTACGTTATCACGGAATGGCACCAACTGTTTCTAATCTTTATAAAAATGGAATGATAGAAGCCCAGTCTTTTCATCAAATAGAGGTATTTGATGCTGCAAAAACATTTATACAAACAGAAGGAATTATTCCTGCTCCCGAAAGTGCACATGCAATTAAAGCGACAATTGAAGAAGCAAAAAAATGTAAAGAAACCGGCGAGGCAAAAACTATTCTTTTCAATTTGTCAGGGCATGGATTTTTAGACCTTGGCGCTTATGATATGTACATTGATAATAAATTAGAAGACTATAAATTGCCGGAAGAACTTATTTTTAGATATTTGGCTGAATTACCGGAAGTTGAAGAATAACAATTGATTATTGCAATAAAAAAGTCTCTGATTTTAAATTATTTTTGTAGCACAGATTACCAATCTGTGCTACAAAAAGTTGTAAACCAATTTAACTGCCTAATGTTGCAACCATAACTGCTTTTATAGTATGCATTCTGTTTTCCGCTTCGTCAAAAACAATTGAGTGTTCGGATTCAAAAACATCGTCAGTAACTTCGAGACTTTCCATTCCGAATTTTTGAAAAATTTCTTCGCCGATTTTTGTACCGCGATTGTGAAATGCAGGTAAACAGTGCATAAATTTTACATTGTTATTGCCCGTTAATTTTATGGCATTCATGTTTATTTGATAAGGTTTTAATGCGTTAATTCTCTCTTCCCAAACTTCAGCAGGTTCGCCCATTGAAACCCAAACATCTGTGTAAAGAAAATCTGCTCCTTTCACGCCTTCTTCAACTTTTTCGGTAATAGTAATTTTAGCTCCTGATTTTTCAGCAATTGCTTTACATTGTTTAACCAAAGTTTCATTTGGCCAATAGTTTCTAGGTGCACACAACCTCACATCCATTCCCATAATTGCTCCGCCGACAAGAAGAGAGTTTCCCATGTTAAAACGGGCATCGCCAAGGTAACAGAAAGAAACCTGATTTAACGGTTTGCTGCTGTGCTCTTCCATCGTCATAAAATCTGCAAGTACTTGAGTCGGGTGGTACTCGTTAGTAAGTCCGTTCCAAACAGGCACGCCTGCATTAGTAGCAAGTTCCTCAACAATTTCCTGACCAAAACCGCGATACTCAATTCCATCGTACATTCTTCCAAGCACACGGGCAGTATCTTTCATTGATTCTTTATTTCCGATTTGTGAACCGCTTGGTCCTAAATAAGTAATATTTGCACCTTGATCGTAAGCGGCGGTTTCAAATGCGCAGCGAGTTCTTGTGGAAGATTTTTCAAAAATTAAAGCGATATTTTTTCCTTTCAAGGCTGGTTTTTCATAACTGCCATATTTTGCAGCTTTTAAGTCGTGTGATAATTTTAATAAAAATTTAAGTTCGGTTTGTGTGAAATCTAATAATTTCACATAATTTCTGTTTCTTAAGTTTACGGGCATAAATATTCTCCTGATAAAAATAAATTTGATTTATAGTTCAAATATAAAAATAAAATTATACGGTTTTGATACTTTGCAAATAAAAAGAATAGCTTCTAATTAAAAGTCATAATTTTTTTCGCACAATTAGTAATATCATTATTTGAGTTTTAGAAACATTTTAGAGTTTTCATTTTATAAAAAATAACATGTTATCTGCCAAAATTGGCTTTAATAAGGATTTAAAGAATTATGATAAAACCTTTAAAATTAAAACTATATGGATTGCATGATATTGATAAGATTCCGCAACTGCAAAAAATCTCAGAAAAGGAAATATTTGAGTCGAAAATTGTTTCGCAAGTATTACCTTTTCGTACTAATAATTACATTATCGAAGAATTAATTGATTGGGCAAATGTTCCCGATGATTCAATGTATAAATTAAATTTTATGCAGAGAGATATGCTGCCGCCTGAACATTTTGAAAGAATGGCAAAAGCAATTAATCAATCAAAATCTTCTTTGGAAATTAAATTAATTGCTAATTCAATCAGATTTGAATTAAACCCTCACCCTGCTGAACAGTTAACTGCAAATGTACCTCACGACGAAAATGATGAAATAATTCCCGGAGTTCAGCACAAGTATGACGAAACCTGTTTAATCTTTCCATCAAGTGGTCAAACTTGTCATGCATATTGTACTTTTTGTTTTCGGTGGCCGCAGTTTGTCGGTTTGAATAATTTCAAATTTGCCACTGATAAATCCCAAAAATATCAAAAATATTTGATGAAGCATAAAGAAATTACCGATGTACTTATTACCGGCGGTGATCCGATGATAATGTCCGCTGCAAAGCTTGCTTCATATATTAAACCTCTCCTTTCGCCTGAATATGACCACATTCGGAATATTAGAATCGGCACTAAATCAATTTCCTATTGGCCTTACAGATATGTAACCGATAAAGATGCTTACGAAATACTTAAGTTATTCGAAAAAATTGTAAAGGCAGGGAAGCATTTGTCCGTAATGAATCACTTTAATCATTGGGTGGAACTTTCAACAAATGTCGCAAAAGAGGCAGTGCGGCTTATTAGAAGTACAGGTGCGGAAATTCGAGCACAATCGCCTGTAATTCACCATATAAACGACGACTATAAAATATGGGTGAAAATGTGGAAAGCTCAAGTGAGAGAAGGAATAATTCCATATTATTTTTTTATTGCGAGAAATACCGGTGCGGTTGATTATTTTAAAATTCCACTCGTAAAAGCATTTGAAATTTTCAGGAATGCCTATACCCATGTTTCCGGTTTGTGCCGAACTGTTAGAGGTCCGGTAATGTCATCAACTTCGGGAAAGATTGTTATTGAAGGTATATCAAAAATTAAAGGTGAAAAAGTATTTGTTTTAAATTTTCTTCAATCACGAAACTCTAATTGGACAAAACGGACTTTCTTTGCACAATTTGACAGTAAAGCTACATGGATTGACGAACTTAAACCGGCATTTGGTGAAAACAAATTCTTTTTTGAAGATGAACTTGAGGGTATTTTAAAAGGGGAAGTCGCAAGTATTAATACAGTGGAATTTATAAAAGATAGTCTTTCTGAAAGCTTAACTAATAACAATGTTGCTTAGTTATTTCAAATTAATTGAATTATTTAGTATTTGATTAATGTACTTGTTTAATTTAAAAATATTATTACTTTATACCATATAATAAATAAAATATTGCTGTTTACGTAACAACAATTAATGCTCCTGAATGATTTAATTTATTTAACAGATATAAATTTCAACAAATTGGAGTTAGTCATGAAAAAAATAATTTTCTATTTCCTAATTATTTCCATCGTAATATTTTTTCACTCACAATGTAACGCTCAAGTTACTAACCTCACTGTAAACGGTGCGACACCCGGACAACATTTTACTATGGAATCCGGAGGCGAAATGAATTGGCAATACAATGTTCCTTTACCCGGTGATACAGCATTCATCGAAATTTGGTTAGACTTAAATAATAGCGGTATTATTGATTCAAGTGTCGATAAAATTTGGCAGCGGTTTTATCAAATTGATGGTGATACTGTTGGTGATAACGGACCGCCTGATTTAGACGGTATTGCAAATGGCTCGGTTTTTCTCAATATTTTACTTGGTTTGGCTCCGGCAGATTATATTTTGAAAGTTGAAAATAACGGAATAGGTCAAGCGGTCGCCGGAACCGTTACACCTCTTACGGATGTTGCTTATACAATTTCCGGTAAGGTTACAGTTCCTGCGGGAATTGATCCTTCCAATATTTCTGTTGAGTTAAATAGGAGCGATGAGTTTATGCCATTTTTCTGGGATGCTTTAACAGATGCACAAGGTAACTTTGCCATTAGAATGACTTCGGATACAACCGGAAATCCTTGGGAATTAGAGTTGCTTGAAGGTCAATTTGACGGTTTCCTAATAAATCCTAAAAACTACGAAATTACCATAGACGGCGATAAAAACAATTTAGATTTTAGTGTAACCGAAGCTGATGCACAAGTTTCAGGGAAAATTGAAGATGAAACTGGAAATGCAATTCCATTTCAAACTGTAACGTTGTTCTATTTGTTGTCCGATAACTCAGGATCATTTAATTATTATAGTAATAGCGATATTAACGGATTGTTCCATTTTGGGATTCCGGAAAATATGTTAACAGGGCAAGAATGGATTTTACAAACTTGGAGCAGAAATTCAGATACAACAGAGAATTTTATGGATACAAGAATAAAGTTAAATCCCATTAATGTTGGAGACAGTGTTTATAAAAATCTGACTTTATATTTTGCTGATACAACAATTACAGGAACAGTTTCTTTTGAAGGAATTGATACGAATATTCCCCGAACTCTTATAATTGCAGCAACCGACAGCACTGAGGCGTATGCAAATAATGATACTGCAACAGGTAAATATACTTTACGCGTTTCAAGTAAGATGTCTTCGTACAAGTTATTTGGAACAAATTTACCACCGGATTACGACCCGATTACTTTGCAGAATATTTTACCCGGTGAGATTAATGCAGATTTCAATTACATACTTACAGATGTGAAAAAAAATGATGAATTATTGCCGAAACAATTTAAGCTATTTCAAAATTATCCAAACCCGTTTAATCCGACTACAACAATAGAATATTCAATCCCATATGTTGAGACAAGGCATACCTTGTCTGTACAATTAAGAATTTATGATATTCTCGGCAGGCAAGTTGCTTCATTATTAAATAAATCGATGAACCCCGGTAATTATGAAGTACATTTTAATGCTTCCGACTTACCGTCGGGGTTATATTTTTACAGATTAACAGCAGGAAAATACATTGCTGTAAAAAAAATGATGCTGCTCAAATAAAATTTGGATATTTTAAAAGGTTCGGCACTATTGCTGAGCCTTTTTTCTAATTTATAAATGAATTAAAATCGGCACCCGGGAAAAACAGTACTGCAATTCCAAATGCAAGAATTGAAACTATCATTCCGTAAACAAATATGTTATAACATATATTTAAGTATTTATATTTTTGTGCTAAAACTTGCCCGAGGGAATGAAAATCTCTAATCATAATGTCATACAAGTATTCGCGATCGTTCATCAGTTGTTTAATGCCCCATGTAAAATCAGGAAGTTTCATATTGTAAAAATTCCCGAAGAATAATAGGTTAGCTTTCTTTTCAATAATGTCATCTTTAGAACAAATGCCTGCTGTTATTTTTGGCTTTGTTACAAGGGTAGCATATATTAGAGTTACAAGGCTAACTGTTGATAAAATTATAGTCGGGATAATTAAGTTCGGGTTTGTGTCGAGTTTTCGTGCAAGAAAAGCAACAACGGCAGTTAAAATCAGCGTGTTCACACTTATCATTATGTGAGCTTTACCGTCTGCCATTTGAGTAAATGCAATATGTGTTCTCATCACATTTCTAAACATTGTTTCAATTCCGCGATCAGCTCTTTTATCATTTTCAGTTTTGCTTTTTAGTTTTTGTTTTTCAAGTTCAATTTTTTCTTTTTTTAATTTGTTATCGTCAAGGGTTGTAAGAAGTTTTCTCAACTTTTTTTGAAGACCCACGAAGTTCTTTCGTTTTTGAGCTGAATAATTTTCTTTCGCAAATTCTGTAAAGTATTCGTGTTTACCAATAAAGCTCAAACTGCTTGTCAGCCATTCATGTTCGCTAAACGTTTCGCCCTTTGTTTTTTCAATTTCAAGGCGGTAAAGTTCATTTTTATCGGTGAAATTTTTTTTGCCGAGATGTAATAAATCTGCATCGCAAAGAACCTGCTCTAATATGTTTTCGGGGTTTTGCGGCATTTTTGTCGCCATAATACATTTCTCAATTGTGCTGATTTTCTCATTGGGATAATTTAATTCGGATAAGTATTCTCTTGCAATTTTACAACTGAACTCTTCGTGTCCTTCGCATTGAACTGTGTAACCAGTATCGTGAAACCAAGCGGAGAGAATGACGAGTTCCTGTTCTTCCTCGCCCAAATTTTCGGCTTTGCCTATTTTTACTGCATTCTTTGCTACTTCGTTGGTGTGAGTATAATCGTGGAAAATTAGTTTGGGACGAGTATTTTCTTTTAAGTAATTGAAAACATAGTCCTCAATTGCAGTACACACTTCTCTATTCATTTTACCAACTCATTGTTATCTTGTTAATAATATTTAAATATAAAAATTCAATATATAAAAAATAAAATGTTTGTAAATTTTAATACAAGAATTTGGGAACTTGATAAAATTCTTATAACATAGATATAATTTATTTAACAATTTTCAATATAAAAAGATTATTACTAAATTTATAATACAACACTTTACATTTATTGATTTAAACTGATGAATAATGAAACAAAACAAAAACAAAGTTCCTGAACATTTTTTTATTCAATCGGGAGTTATTCCTTTTAGGATGATTCGCGGTAAAATTGAAGTCCTTTTAATTACATCAAGAAAAAAAAGGAAGTGGATATTTCCCAAAGGAGTAGTTGAGGCAGAGATTGGAAAGAAGGCTTCTGCGGAAAAGGAGGCTTTAGAAGAGGCTGGAGTGGTTGGTAAAATTGTTGGAGATTCAGTCGGAGAGTTTTTAAATGAAAAGTGGGATGGAATGTGTCGAGTTGTAATTTACCCGATGGAAGTGATGAAAACAGTAAAGCATTGGGAAGAAGAATCGTTTAGGAATAGAAAATGGTTTACTCTTGATGAAGCATTAGAATCTATTTATAATAAGGAATTAAAAAGGATTTTAAGACAGTTTAAAAAGAACATGCCTCGATAATAAAATATTTTCTAATTTAACATTTGATTGAAACGAAAATTAATGCCTTCCGTTATTCAACAAAAAGAGAATTCATGCAAATATAATTTAATTAAAATTGATGTATATTTGGAAACATTTCGGGTAAATTATTGTATGAAAACACTAATCTTAATAAAAAAACGGTTCGATGTTATGAAAAAAATTCTTTTTGGCATTTTGTTTGCTACGGCTCTTTTAAGTTGTAACGCACAAAATAATACTGATAAATTAATTGCACGGAATCAAACCATAGATTCTACAAAAGTTCTTGTCCCTGACGCACTGCATGCCAAAATAAGTAGAATTGTTGCTACTATTTTACAGCGTTTGGATTACAAAAAAATTGATTTAAACGACTCACTTTCTTCGGTTATTTTTGATAATTATATAAAGACTTGGGACGGGAACAAACTCTATTTCCTTCAATCTGATATTGATGAGTTTGAAAAAGATAGAAATAATTTCGATGATTATCTGCGTGCCGGTGATTTATCGGTTCCCTTTAAGATTTTTAATAGATATAAAATAAGATTGGGCGAAAGGGTTGTTTCAAACTTAAGACTTTTAAAATCAGAATTTGATTATACTAAAAATGAAAATATCCATCCTTCGCGAAAAAAAGCAATGTGGGCAAAAACGACGGCAGAATTGGACGAACTTTGGAGGAAAAGATTAAAAAATGATGCACTTAATGCAAAACTAAACGGTGATAAATGGGAGAAAATTTCTTCCACACTTTCCAAAAGATTCAAATATTTTCATAAAACAATTTTGAAGTATGACGACGAAGATGTTTTTCAAATTTATATGAATGCATTTGCCGAAGCAGTTGACCCGCACACAAGCTATTTTTCTCCAATTACAGCAGAAAATTTTGGTATTAATATGAGCCTTTCACTTGAAGGAATTGGGGCACAGCTAACTTCTAAAAATGATTATACAACTATTGTAAGAATTATTCCGGGCGGACCTGCATTCAAAAGTAAAAAATTGCACGAAAACGATAGAATAATTGCAGCCGCTCAAGGCGATGACGGCGAATTTGTTGATTTTGTAGGCTGGCGGCTTGATGATGTAATTCAGTTAATTCGTGGGAAAAAGGGAACTGTTGTAAGATTAAAAATTGAAAAAGCAGATGCCGATCCGAATTTACCTCCGATAATTTTGCGATTAGTTCGTGACAAAATTAAACTTGAAGAACAGGCAGCTAAAAGTAAAACGATTAAAGTGGAAGATAATGGAAGGAAATTTCATATCGGTGTAATTGACGTACCGGGATTTTATGTCGATTTTAAAGGTAAACAGAAAGGTGATAAAAATTATAAAAGCACTACTCGCGATGTTAAAAATCTACTTCTAAAATTAGAAAAAGAAAAGGTTGACGGTGTCATAATTGATTTGCGCAGTAATGGTGGTGGCTCGCTTCAAGAAGCAATTCAAATGACAGGCTTATTTATCAAAGATGGACCTGTAGTTCAAGTTCGTAATTCCAATGGTAAAATTGATGTTGGAACTGATAACGATCCGTCAGAAATTTACAAAGGACCTCTTGCTGTATTAGTCAATCGTTACAGTGCTTCTGCATCGGAGATATTTTCCGCCGCTATTCAGGATTACGGAAGAGGATTAATTATTGGTTCACAATCATTTGGAAAAGGAACTGTACAGAATTTAATCGATTTGAAACGCTTTATGCCATCAAGTCGTGAAAAATTGGGAGAGGTTAAATTAACAATTGCAAAGTTTTATAGAGTAAATGGGAGTAGTACGCAGAGAAAGGGTGTAACTCCTGATGTTAAATTTCCATCGGCTTTGCCGGCTGATGAATTTGGAGAACGTTCCTACAAGAGTGCTTTGCCGTGGGATACAATTCGTAGTTCTGATTTTCAAAAAGCGGGAAACTTGGACCCATTTATCCCGAGACTGATAAAAAAACATAATGAAAGAATTGCAGAGGATGAGGAATTTCAGAACTATATAGATGATGTTTCTGAAATGATTAAGTTAAGAAAGAAAAATTCATATTCTCTGAATTATGAAATCAGAAAAGCAGAAAGAGAAAAAGCAGAAAAGAAAAAGAAAGAACGTGATGCTGCGAAAGGGAAAGATTCGGAAATAAAAGTTACTGGCGACGAGGAAGTTAAAACTACTGTTAAAAAGACTGATGATGTTCTCTTGAACGAAGCCGGAAATGTTCTTTCGGATTATATTATCTTGAAAGTAGGGTAAATAATTTTGTCTTTCATGTTTTAAAAGCTCAACATTAATTATTGCTGAGCTTTTTTTCTTAATGTTTATAATTTGATTTTAACATGATGAACAATAAACCCAAAATAAAAATTTGTTGCATCAAAAATATGGCTGAAGCAAATCTTGCAATAAAATATGGTGCGGATGCACTCGGACTTGTTTCCGAAATGCCGAGCGGACCGGGTGTTATTTCGGAAGAAGAAATTAAAGCTATTGTAGAATCCGTTCCGAAAACAATCAAAACATTTTTACTTACAAGCAAACAAAACAGTTCGGATATTATTGAACAGTTACTTCGATGCAAAGCAAACACAGTTCAAATTGTAGATGAATTAATTGCAGGCACTTATCAGGAAATTAAAAGTGCTTTCCCTGAAGTTGAAATAGTTCAAGTTATTCATGTAATAAACAGTAACTCGGTAAATGAAGCAATTAAGGTTTCTAAAAATGTTGACATGCTACTTCTTGATTCAGGTAACCCGGCTGCAGATATTAAAATTCTTGGTGGAACCGGGCAGATACACAATTGGAATTTGAGTCGGGAAATCTGCCGAAGTGTTGATATTCCGGTATTTCTTGCAGGCGGATTAAATGCCGATAATGTAATTGATGCTATTAAAGAAGTACAGCCTTATGGTGTTGACCTTTGCAGCGGTGTAAGAACCAATGGCAATTTGGACAAAAGAAAACTTTCTGCTTACATTAAGAATGTATTAAACTAATTGTAAATCAAATATTTAATTAAATATTTTAGTTACTATTGATTATTTCATAATAAATAAATATTAGATAGAAGATGCTTCCATTAAAAAATTATTTAAAACTTTCAGATGATGAGATGATAAAAAATTCAAAAGATTTTTTTGAAAGGATAAAACTTCGCAGAACAGTACGTGAATTTTCTAGCAGAGCAGTTCCACTTAAAATAATTGAAAATTGTTTAAAAGCTGCCGGAACAGCTCCAAGCGGTGCCAACAAACAACCGTGGTATTTTGTTGTTGTAAAATCAGAAGAAATAAAAAAGCAAATCCGCGAAGCAGCAGAAAGAGAAGAAAGAGAATTCTACGGCGGCAAAGCTACTCAAGAGTGGTTAAATGATCTTAAACCACTTGGAACGGATGCACACAAACCGTTTTTACAAGATGCACCTTATTTGATTGTAATTTTTGAGCGGAAGTTTGAACAGACTGATACCGGCGAAAGGAAAAAACATTACTATACCAAAGAATCTGTTGGAATTGCCACCGGAATTTTAATAACTGCTCTGCACTTTTCCGGGCTTGCAACTTTGACTCATACTCCAAGCCCGATGAATTTTTTAACTGATATTCTAAAGCGTCCTAAAAATGAAAAACCGTTTTTAATATTAGTAACCGGTTATCCGGCGGAAGGAACACAAGTTCCGGATATTAGCAAAAAAAATTTGGAGACTATTTCTACAATTATTTAAAGTATTATATTTTACTGCGGAAAAAATAATTTTGCTTTCCGTATATTTAATTTTTCAAAAAAAAAGACTATTATTTTCGTGAAAAAAATCTTACTAATTGCATTTTTCTTTCTCAGTACTATTATTACTGCTCAAACGGTTTCATTTGCCGTTAGCCATACTGACAATGGACAACCGATTGATGCTCAAATGGATTGGCAAATTAAAAATCAAACAATTTCGCTTTATATTATTTTAAATAACGATTCCCGCATCCCCGCACCATTAGTCTATTTGTTTATTGATAAGAGAGATAATGACGGTTCTTATTATCCTTTTGACAGCAAAGTAATTAAAGTTGACGGCAGTAAAGATTGGATTGCATTTAATTACAGATTTATTGAGCCGGGTAAATACCACGCGTACTTTCAATCCGCAAGCCAAAAAAGAATTGCCGATGGGAATGTTGTTATTTTAAAAAAATCATACACTAATAATCCATTTGTAAAAGGAAAGACTCAGTATTACGAAGATTTTAAACTAAAATTTTGTGAAGTGGTTATCGCCGGTAAACCCATGAACATAAGCAATGTTTTTATACAAAGGAGAAAAGGCCGGGAAGTATTTCTTTATATGGATAGTACGCATCCGCTTAATACTGAAAAAATTATGGTTAGCATTTTTACCAAAAAAGAATATGATTTTGGATATGAGGAATTTGTCGATTCGAAAAAATATAAAGTTAATCCAACTTGGTACGATACTTTTTTTAAGTACAGATTCATGAATGCCGGTGATTACAAGGTAATGATTTTTAATGACAAAGAAATGTTAATGGCTACAGGATATTTAAGCATAACAAAGAGGGACAAATGAAAGGAATAATTCTCGCAGGCGGTGCCGGAACTCGGCTTTACCCGATTACAAAAGTTTACAGCAAACAGTTAACCGTAATTTATGATAAACCGCTGATTTATTACCCGCTGTCAATTTTGATGCTTGGCGGAATAAAAGATATTCTTGTTATTTCAAATGATGAAACTATTCCTTTGTATAAACGATTGTTCGGAGACGGTTCTCAAATTGGATTGAACATTGAATATAAAGTACAATCGGCACCAAATGGAATTGCGGAATCATTCATTCTTGGGGAAGAGTTTATAGGTAACAGTGGAGTTACTTTAATTTTGGGCGATAATATTTTTTATGGTAAATTAAATTATTTATATAATGCTTTGGAAAATCAAAACGACGGGGCAACAATTTTTGCCTACCGTGTTAATGATCCTGAACGTTATGGAATTGTAGAGTTTAATGCTGAAGGTAAAGCAATTTCCATTGAAGAAAAACCGGAAGTACCAAAATCTAATTTCGCTGTCCCCGGACTTTATGTTTACGATAATAATGTTGTTAATATTTCAAAAAATCTTAAACCTTCTGCACGCGGTGAATTGGAAATTACAGATGTTAACAAAGTTTACATGAGCCAAAATAAATTGAATGTTGAAAAAATTGGTCGCGGCGTTGCTTGGTTAGATACCGGAACACCAACTGCACTTTTGCAGGCATCCAACTTTTTCGGTGTAATTGAAGACAGACAAGGTTTAAAAGTTGCCTGTATAGAAGAAATTGCATACAAGAAAAATTTTGTTTCCAAAGTAGAATTTGAAAATTTGCTCGACAAAATGCCGAAGTCTTTGTACCGAGAATATCTTGTGCGTGTACTTGAAGAGTCGTAGATAACGGTTAGTATCTAAGGCGTTGGACGTTTTGAAACACTTAGCTTTCAATTTAACTACCACTGGTCCAATGACTTATATACATTGTTAGCCAAAGTGTTTTTTATTTCATTATTAGTAAATCCATTAATCGTTCGTTAATATAATAATTTCCTGTTCCTAATTTTTCTTTTCTCAATAATCCGTCTTTTGCCAATTCATTTAAGTATTTTGCTGCAGTGATTCTTGAAACACCGAGCTCTCGTTCTATAAATTCTATTTTTGTATAAGGATGTTTGAATAAATTATTTAATAAATCTTGACTGTAAAATTTATAATTATCACGAAGTATGTTTTTATATTCAAATATTAGGTCTCTTATTTTTCCAATTAACTCAATAGTCTCTTTTGATATTTGTTCAATTCCGTCTAACATAAATAACAACCAATTTTCCCAATCGTCTGTTTCCCTTACTTCTTGCAGCAATTTATAGTAATTTCCCTTATTCAAAATTATATATCGACTCAAATACAGGATAGGTAAATTCAATAAATCTTTCATTACCAAATAAAGAACATTTATTATCCTGCCGCTCCTTCCGTTTCCGTCATAAAAAGGATGAATACTTTCAAATTGATAGTGAATTATTGCCATTTTTACCAAGTGGTCGAAATCCGATATTGTATCATCATTGATAAATTGTTCCAGATTTGTCATTAAGTCTAATATTTCAGAATATTCTTGTGGCGGTGTATAGACCGTTTCTCCTGTTGTTGTATTTTTTAATGCTGTTCCGGGAAGTTTCCTAAAACCCGCTCTGTTTTTTTCTAATTCCGATTGTATTTCAATTATATCGTTGTTTGTTAATATCTTTTTTTTCGAGATTAAAGCAAAGCCTTTCTTTAGTGCCGAAATATAATTTTGAACTTCTTTGGTATTCAGCGAATTAAAGCCTTGAAGGTTTAAGTCCGCTTTGTAAATATCATCGTGTGTTGTGATAATATTTTCTATTGCCGAACTGTCTTTTGCTTCTTGTAATCCTAATGTATTAA
>CAZXDS010000079.1:0-14378 GCA_964639525.1 uncultured Melioribacteraceae bacterium
TTCTCTTTTTTCATGGCGGTCTTAATCTTTACCCACAACATTAAGGGTAGAACCACAAAAAAAACAAATCGTTTTTTTATTAATCTCAAAGCATGTTTATTAATTTCATTATCGGTAGAAAGGAAATTTTCTTTAATTGAATTACACCAATTTGAGAAATTTAGTTAAGACTCGGATGGATTTTAGCAAAGTAATCCAAACTCCATAGCCAGGTTACTTGTTATCACTACTTACTATAAACCGGTGAACCGGTTATTGGTTGTTCCTGCCTGCGGTTTCTACCAATGGATTATTCGCCACGGCGAACATTGGTTAATGAAAGTTGCTGTTTAGTTCAATAGTTTCCAAGTCCATTGGTTAATGTAGGTTGTTGTTTAGTTCAACGGTTTTTATCTTTCAAAGTGCATGTAAGGTTTATCCCTTTTTAAGTTGAATTATTGGCACTTGAGTCCACTCCGAAAAGCTCCAAACGGGTTAAAAACCCGTTTGGGATTGTATGTTTCTATCTCGTTTTCCCCACGTTGAAACGTGGGGTTAATGAAAATATTACTTTTCAGAGTGGACTCACACTTAAATTTTTTATAAAGATCAGGCAAACCTTCTATCAACTTCTCCCATTATTTTTATTGCTGCTTCAGGAATTTTTGTTCCCGGTCCAAAAATTGCAAACGCCCCGTTTTCATATAAAAATTCGTAATCCTGTGTCGGAATTACTCCGCCAACGATAACAATAATATCTTCGCGTCCTAATTTTTTCAATTCGGAAATTAAAAGCGGAAGTAGCGTTTTATGCCCGGCAGCAAGCGAACTCATTCCCACAATGTGAACATCGTTTTCAACTGCTTGGCGTGCAGTTTCTTCCGGCGTTTGAAAAAGCGGACCAACGTCAACGTCAAAGCCCATATCGGCATAAGCTGTTGCAACAACTTTTGCTCCGCGATCGTGTCCGTCCTGTCCCATTTTTGCAATTAAAATTCTCGGGCGGCGTCCTTCTTTTTCCGCAAAATCGTCTGTCATTTTTTTTGCGGTTTCAAAAAAATTATTATCGCCGGATTTGTATTCACTGCCGTAAATTCCGGAAATTGTTTTGTTCATAGCTTTAAATCTCCCGCTTACTTTTTCAATTGCCTCAGAAATTTCACCCAATGTTGCTTTTGCTCTTGCTGCTTCCACTGAAAGTTCAAGCAAATTGCCTTTCCCGTTTTCGGCACATTCGGTCAATTTTTGTAAAACGCTCTTTACTCTATCAGAATCTCTTTCCTTTTTCAATTTTTTCAATCGTTTAATTTGATTTTCTCGAACAAGTGCATTGTCTATTTCAAGAATATCCATCGGTTCTTGTTTTTCCAATTGATATTTGTTTATGCCAACAATTGTTTCTGCTCCGCTATCAATTCTTGCCTGTTTGCGGGCAGCGGATTCTTCTATTCGCATTTTCGGAACTCCGGCTTCAATCGCTTTTGTCATTCCTCCGTATGATTCAATTTCGAGTATATGTTTCCACCCTTTGTGGAGAAGTGCATCGGTCAAAAATTCAACGTAATACGAACCTGCCCAAGGATCAATTACTTTTGTAATTTTGGTTTCTTCCTGCAAATAGATTTGAGTATTCCGTGCTATGCGAGCTGAAAAATCAGTTGGAAGTGCAATTGCTTCGTCCAATGAATTTGTGTGCAAAGATTGTGTGTGTCCCATTGTTGCAGCAAGTGCTTCAATACAAGTTCTTATGACATTGTTGTACGGGTCTTGTTCCGTTAAACTCCAACCTGATGTTTGCGAATGAGTTCGAAGCGACATTGATTTTGGATTTTTAGGATTGAACTGTTTAATCAACTTTGCCCAAATTACACGGGCGGCTCTCATCTTTGCAATTTCCATAAAGTAATTCATTCCCTGTGCCCAAAAGAAAGAGAGACGCGGCGCAAACGAATCAATATCCATTCCTGATGCCAAACCGGTGCGCACATATTCCAATCCGTCAGCCAAAGTATAAGCCATTTCCAAATCAGCCGATGCACCTGCTTCCTGCATATGATAGCCGGAAATACTAATGCTGTTGAACCTGGGCATTTCTTTTGAAGTGTATTTAAAAATATCGGCTATAATTTTCATCGACATTTTTGGCGGATAAATATATGTGTTACGAACCATATATTCTTTTAAAATATCGTTTTGAATAGTACCTTTTAATTGTTCGTGAGCTACACCTTGCTCTTCAGCCGCAGCGATGTAAAAAGCAAGTATCGGCAAAACCGCTCCGTTCATTGTCATTGAAACCGACATTTTATCAAGCGGAATTTCGTTGAATAATATTTTCATATCTTCAATTGAATCAATTGCAACGCCGGCTTTTCCAACATCACTGAAAACTCTGGGATGATCGGAATCGTATCCGCGATGCGTTGCTAAATCGAAGGCAATGGAAAGCCCCATTTGTCCTGCTGCAAGATTTCGTCTGTAAAATGCGTTGCTTTCTTCGGCAGTTGAAAAACCCGCATACTGTCTGATTGTCCAAGGGCGCACAACGTACATTGAAGAATACGGTCCTCTCAGATACGGCGGAATACCGGACATATATTTTAAGTGCTGCATTCCGTTTAAATCTTCTTTTGTGTATAACGGATGAACGCCAATGTTTTCCATCGTTTTCCAAATGGAATTTTCAGCACTATTCCCTGTTTTGCTCTCCAAATCTTTTTCCCAAATACTTTTGGTAATTTGATTTGAACTTAAATTAAGACTGATATTTTTGAATTGCGGTCTTTTCACTTTTTGCTCACTAAGAAATTAATTTTCAAATTGTTCTGCTGCTCGAACTTTAGTAATTGGAGTAATTTCAAAAGTTTTTTTTATTTCATTAAAATTATTTTTATCCGAATTTTCCTTAAGCTCTATTTCGGTACTCTTTAATTCTTCCTTTGAATTTATGTGTTTGTTTACACCGACAAGTATTGATTTGCCTTCCGTAAAATCAGACATTCTCATTTTGTTTACTTCTGCAATTTTATCTTGAATGAAACTTGATTTTAATGCGGGAATAATTCCGCCTTGCTCTTCAACATCTTGAAATAGCGCCCACGCTTTTTCGCATAATTCAGCCGTTAAATTTTCAACATAATAGCTTCCGCCCGCAGTATCAATTATCTTATCAAGATGAGTTTCTTCTTTTAGTATATTTTGAATATTTCTAGCAAGATGCAGCGAAAATTCATTCGCTTCGGCAATGTGTTTGTCAAAAGGTGTAACATCAAGCACATCAATGCCACCGAGTATAGCAGAGAATGCTTCGGTAGTTCCTCTTAAAATATTGTTGTGAATATCTCGCGTTGTTTGATTATACATTGTGGTTTGAGCGATGATGTGCATTTTTCGGTATTCTTTATCAACGCCATATTCTTCAAGAATTTTTGACCATAATATTCTAACAGCTCTTAATTTTGCAATCTCCATAAAATAAAAAGAGCCGATACCAAACTTAAAAGAAATTTTCGATGCAATTTGATTTACGGAAGTTCCGGGATTAGAGAGTTGATAAATATATTCGGAACCCGAAGCAAGAGAAAAAGCTAAATCCTGCACTGCACTGCTTCCTGCGTTGTTGTAAATTGTGCCGTCAACTAATATTGAACGAAGTTCGGTATTTTTTTTATGAAGTGAATTTGTTAAAGTATTTAATTCATTAAATTCACGTTCAACATTATCAGGCAAATATCCGTTCTTAATTAAAGACGCAATCGGGGAAGAATATATTCCTCCCTTTAAATTTGAAAAAATAAAATTATGTCGTCTTAAGAACGATTCAAATTCAGGCAGAAAATCTTTTGCAGAACAGCCACAGTAAATATTGATTGAATATTTTTTTAAATCAATATCCTGTAAAAAATTATCAACAGACTTTGTCTGCGAACCGAAAAAATTATTTTCCGCTTCATCAAGTGTAACGGTTGTTTGCCCGTTGTTCAATCCGCTTTTTAATAAACTGTTATATTTATCGGGACTATCCGTATAAATGGTTTGTGAAATCTGCCAACCGCCGGTTAAGTAACCTGCCGATTTAGTTCCTCGTAAATAGTTGTTAAACCCTGGTAATTCTTTTACAAACGGTAAGTTTTTTAAGCTCTCATCTACAAAAATAGGTTGTAATTCAATTCCCTCATAAGTAGCCGTTTTAAGAGTACTGTTAAAATCAGCACCTTTTAAGTCTTTAATAACTTGTTTTTTCCAATCGCTATAAAGAGTTGGCTGAAAATCATTTTCAAGTTTCAACTCAGCATCCAATACAACAGAATTTTGGTCTTTTTCATTTACATTCATAAAACGCCTTAAAAAAATCAATTATTAAACGAAACATAATAAATAAACTTCTGAAATTATTATTCGATAATAATTTAATAATAAAAATGATAATTGAACCTGCCAGCGGTTCGGGGTCAAAATTAAGATTACAAAAAACAACATGTTAAGAGTATATAAAAAAATATTTCGGCAAAGACCGAATCCGGCTTTCGACTGATTTTCCGATTAAATTTGCCATATTTCTGTAACACAGATTAATAATCTGTGTTACAGAAATTTTGACTCTGAATCGCTGGAACCTGCAATGATAATGTTATCTCTCAAAAAAATGAGTTATATTTAAAAGAATAAAAACTAATTACGTTAATAAGCTTAGTTAAATTGAAAAAAGCAGCATATTACATATTTGCATTTATTGTTTTCGAACTAATTTTGGTGTTCCTTTATTGGGGAACAATATCAATCAAGAAGAAAGAATATTTTAAAGTAAAAATAAAAATTCAGCAAAATTTAAACAAATTAACATTCGATGTTTACAATCGTGCGGCACTAAACTTTATTACTTCTGTCGAATCAAATTCTAATGCTTTAAATGTATTGTCTAATTTAAGAAGAGGTTCCCAAAGGAATTCAAATATTGTGTCTTTTTTAAAACCGTTTATTAATGAAGCTCATAACAACGGCATTAGTGTTATAAATTTTTATTCGTCAGGGTTTGAGTATAAAATTGATTGTAACTTAAAAAAAGTTGAGATGTCGAAAAAGCAGGAACTGAATGCCCTGCATAACATGATGTCCACGAGTTTTAAAAAATTTGCACTTGATGTTGAACCGCAGTCGGTTATGTATAAATCTGTTTTTCCAATTAAACTTAAGGACAATTCTTATTCATATTGCGAGCTTGGATTTACACCGCTGAGTGTGGAGAAAAGACTTAGTATTGCCGGCAAAGAAAAGTTTATGCACTTGATTTATGGTAATGAACTGGATAATTATGTTGAAGATAAAACAGAAGTATTTGCCGGTTTTAATTATTTGTCTGATAGAAAAGCGAATGATTTTTTGCACGGTAAAAATTTGTTGCAGATAAAAAATATAGTTCAAAAAGATAATTATAACAAAGCAATTAAAGGAAATACCGGTTCATTTTCTCTATCTGCTAATGGCAATGATTTTATTATATCTTTTTTCAGGTTGAAATCCATTACAGGTAAAACAATAGGCTATTTGTTTCACTTTTCCGAAGATAATTTTATCGGGAAAATGCGATTTGAATTTCAACTGCTTCTCGGATTTTCTTCATTAATGCTTTTAATAATATTTATTTATTCCTACTCGGAATTTACTTCCAAATTGAAAGCACAAAAGACAAATGCAATTCTAAGCTCGATAAAAGAAAGTCCGGAGAATGTTGCAATTTTATCGTTGGATAAAAATTATAAAATACTAGCTTTCAGTAAAAGTTATAAACGGCTTTTCAAGGAGTATTACGGCAGTATTATTGAGGAAGGAAAGAATAAGTTTGATTATCACAAAGATCCGCTTGAAATAAAAGAGCTGCGTTCCCATTTTGATAGAGCATTTAAAGGTGACGAATTTGTAATTGTGGAAAGACACGAAAATTCTGAAAACGAAGTTAAATATCTTGAAAATCGCTACAATGCAATTCGTGATAATGAAAATAAAATTACCGGAGTAACTATTTTTATTACGGATGTTACAAAAAGCAAGCTTGCCGAAAAAAAATTGCAAAAAGTTAACCGCAATTTGGAAAATCAAATTTCGGAAAAAGAAAAGATTGAAAAGATATTAAAAAGCAATAACAGATTCTTAAATATTATAATGGACACAATCCCAAGTCCGTTTTATTTCCAAAATAACAACGGTATTATTCAGGGCTGCAACACTTCATTTGCTGAAGATATTTTGGGGTATCGAAAAAATGAAGTTATCGGCAAAAAGATAGAGCAATTGTTTAGTGAGGATGACAAAGCTCTTTCTCTTCCATTTAAGGAAAGAAGTTCAGCACTTATTGAACGTGGCGGAACAGATAGCTACGAAGCAAGCATTAAACTATCCGGCGGAAAAATTAGGGAAATGCTATTTTATAAGGCTGCTTTTACTAATGAAATTGAGCAGATAGCCGGCATAGTTTGTGTAATGCTTGATATTACGGAGCGAAAGCAAACAATTGCCATGCTTAGTACCGCAAAGCAGGCGGCAGAAGAAGCGAATAGAGCTAAAAGCTATTTCCTTGCAAGTATGAGCCACGAACTGCGAACACCATTAAACGGTATTCTCGGTTATACGCAATTGTTAAAAAAAGATGATACTTTAAATGATTTTCAAAAAAATGCTGTAAATACAATTCATGTTTCCGGCGAGCATCTTCTATCACTTATTAATGATGTATTGGACCTATCAAAGATAGAGGCAAAAAAATTAGAACTTACAAGTTTAAAATTTAATTTAAAAGAGTTGTTTGGAAATATTGTTGACGTTTTTAAAATGCGTACCGAGAAAAAAGGTATTCGGTTTATTTATAATGCCAAGGAAAATATTCCCACAGCCGTAATTGGTGATGAAATTCGTGTAAGGCAAATAATTTATAATTTACTCGGTAATGCACTTAAATTTACGAAGTCCGGTTCAATTTCATTAATTGTAAAGTATGATAGAGAAAGCTCTGAATTTGTAAAAGTAAAAATTAGCATTATTGATACCGGCTCCGGAATACCCAAAAGTAAATTAAGAGAAATATTTGAACCGTTTAAACAAATAGAATCTCCCGATAAAAAAATAGACGGTACAGGACTTGGATTAGCGATTACATTGAATTTAATTGAAATGATGAACGGAAAAATTAAAGTTAATAGTGAGGTTGGAAAAGGAACGGAATTTTCCGTTGAATTGACTTTGGAAAACGCTGCTGAGGATGCCTATGAAATTGAAGGTTCGGAGATAAAGGTAATTGGCTATCAAGGCATAAAAAAGAAAATCTTAATTGTTGATGATACAGAGCAGGTTAGGGAGTTTTTATCTCGTATGTTAGCTCCGCTCGGGTTTTCACTCGCTGAAGCTCAAAACGGATTGGAGGCGTTAGTGAAAATAAATGATTTTAACCCGGACATTATTTTGATGGATTTGGTTATGCCGGTAATGAATGGATTGGAAACTATTAAATCTATTCGTTTGGATCAATACAATAAAAATTTACCGATTATTGCGCTATCGGCAAGTGTGTTTGAAGATGACCAATCCCAAAGTATGTCCGCCGGCAGCAATATGTTTATGCCAAAACCTATTGATGTTGATAAGCTTTTGGAAAATATAGGTAAACTTTTAAAAATTGAATGGAAATATGAAAGGGTGAAAACTGTTAATAACTTAACCGAACAATATTCCGAAATTATTGATAAAACCAATGATATTGCTGAGGAAATTCCTGATGTTGAAATTTTGAACAAAATAAAAAATAGTGCTCAACTCGGGGATATTAGTGGGATTAGCTCAATATTAAAAGACTTAGAGAAAGAAGAAAGGTTTAAAAATTTTATTTTTAAAATTGGAAAGTTTAATAATAAATTTGATACCGAATCTATAATTAATGAAATAAATAGAGCTATAAATGGATGAAAATAAACCGGAAGGAACTATTCTTGTAGTTGACGATACACCGGAAAATATAAGTGTGCTTGCTTCAACTCTTGAACGGGAAGGCTATAAAATACTTGTTGCCTTAAACGGACAAACAGCAATTGAAAGGGCAAGATTGGGGCAACCGGATCTTATTCTTTTAGATATAATGATGGAAGGGATGGATGGTTTTGAAACTTGCATAAGACTTAAGGAAATTGAAGAAACAAAAGATATTCCGGTAATATTTATGACTGCCCTTATTGATACTGAAGAAAAAGTAAAAGGATTTAAAGCCGGTGCGGTTGATTACGTTACAAAGCCATATCAAGCAGAAGAAGTTCTTGCGAGAGTTAAAACGCATATAATGTTAAACACCTTGCAGAAAAAACTTGTTGAAGCAAACGAAACACTTGAACAAAAAGTACGGCAAAGAACAATTGAATTGGAGAAGGCAAAAATAAAAGCTGAAGAATCCGAAAAATTAAAGACAGAATTTTTGGCACAAATGTCCCACGAAGTTAGAACCCCGCTAAACGGTATTGTTGCCGCAATTTCATTTATTGAAGAAGATTGCAAAAGTGAAAATCAGCAGACAAAAGAAGATTTTGCTTTGATAAAAAGAGGCAGCGAACGTTTGATTAGAACCATTGATTTAATTATGAATGTGTCCCAAATTCAATCGGAAACTTATTCTTTCAATGAAGAAAGATTTAACCTTTTTTCCGATGTTTTGCAAAATTTGTATGTTCAGTCCAAACCGGAAGCAGAAAAAAAACAATTGGATTTTACTATTAACAAAACTGCAACCGATTCGATAATAAAGTATGATATGGATTTTGCACAGAATATTTTCAGCCATTTAATTGATAATGCAATAAATTATACACTAAGCGGCTCTATTTCTATTAACTTACTTAATGATAATGAGGGAAATAAAATAGTTGAAATAAAGGATACCGGAATTGGAATGGCGGAAGATTATTTAGAAAAAATGTTTGAGCCGTTTTCTCAGGAAGACTCGGGACTTACAAGAATGTACGAAGGTGTCGGGCTTGGACTTACGTTGGTAAAGCTTCTTTGCAACAAAACAAATTTAGACTTAAAATGTCAAAGCCAAAAAAATGTTGGTACAACATTCATAATAAAATTCCCCAAAGAACTTTACGGATAGGTTGTTATTAAAAAAAAATTCAAATATTATTTATTACAAAGTTTACTCAGTTATTTTCTATGAAAAATATTCTCCTGATAATAATGCTGTTTTTTTTGATGATGCTAAGTTCCTGCGAACAAAAGCAAGAAAAAAAACAAGCGATTATTGATTTGCCAAAAATTGATAAACGTGGTGAACTAATAGCAATTACCGGCTATAATCCATATAGCTATTTTATTTATAAAGGACAATTACTTGGTTTTGAATATGAACTATTGGAACGACTTTCAAAAGACCTCAAGTTAAAATTAAAAATTAAAGTTGTTAAGGATATGAACAAAATGTTTGATATGCTTGACAAAGGGGAAGGGGATTTAATTGCGTTCAATTTAACTGTAACCAAGAAAAGAAATGATAAATACACATTTAGTTTGCCTTTAAATACAACTAAGCAAGTTTTAGTGCAGAAGATGCCGGATAATTGGAGAAAATTTACCAGGGATAAAATTGAAAGTAAACTTATACGAAATCCGCTTAAATTAGAGGGGAAAACTGTTGTTGTTAGAAGCGCATCATCATACATTCAAAGACTAAAAAATTTATCTGGTGAAATTGGGGGTGGAATTAATATTAAGATTGCAGCACCCGATTTGACTGTAGATGATTTAATAAAAATGGTTTCAACCGGAAAAATTGATTATACGGTTGCCGATCAAAATGTTGCTCATCTTAATGAAGCGTTTTATCCGAATATTGATGTGCGTACCGAGCTTTCGTTTTCTCAAAAAATTGCGTGGGCTTTTAGAAAAAATTCCACAAAGTTAGTTTCAGCAGTGAACACATGGCTGAAAAAAATTAAAAGGACTTCCGACTATTATGTTATTTATAACAAATATTTTAAAAATAGAACCGCTTATCGGAAAAGATTAAAAAGTCAGTATTTATCTTACGAAGGCGGAAAAATTTCAAAATATGATAAAGCAATAAAAATATTTGCCGACAGTCTCCATTGGGATTGGCGATTGCTGGCGTCATTGATTTATCAGGAATCCCAATTTAATCCCGATGCTAAATCTTGGGTTGGCGCTGTAGGACTAATGCAGGTTATGCCGGCAACTGCCAATGGCTATAATATTTATAAACTTGAAATTCCTGAAGTAAATATGGAAGCCGGATTTCAACATCTTAAATGGTTGGATAAATACTGGAGAAAAACAATTTCGGATTCAAGCGAAAGACAAAAGTTTGTGCTTGCTTCCTATAATATAGGGCTTGGGCACATTGAAGATGCGCAACGCCTATCGATAAAATATGGAGCTAATCCTAATATTTGGTTTGGGAATGTTGAAAAATACCTTTTGTTAAAATCCAAGAAAAAATATTTTACCGATCCTGTTGTTCGCAACGGTTATGCGCGCGGAATAGAAACCGTAGAATATGTAAAATCAATTCTGGAACGTTATCGGCATTATCTTCAACTTATTAGTTAAAGTTGTTACTATTTTTGTTTGAATCGCTATGTGAAAAAGTCAGAGCTGCTTTTTAAAAAAAATTAAACTTCAACTCTCCGCAGTATCCAATTTATTCATAAATTTATTATGCGAAAATAATATGAAGCAGAAAGCTAAAATTATAATAAGTACAACTGAACCGAAAACATCCTGATTTGTAGTTGAAATTAATATGCTGCTGAGTTTATTATAATATTTTGTAATCGACGAAAGAATTTGAGAAAGCATTTCGCTATTATTAGTCAATTGAAATGAATGATTCGATGTGAGAATTCCGTAACTGATAAAAGCTAAAATTGTTGTTACTAATAAAGAAATAACAGATATAAAAAAATAATTGTTTTTTGCTGCTTTTTTGTTTTTTGAGACATGAATTTTTTGCATTATTCTATTTGTAAAATTTTCAGATGTAGTTTCCGGTTCTAAAGATTTTAAAATATTGTCAACAGATTTTAACCCTTTTAATTTTTCAAAATCATTATTGTTTCCCAATAAATTTTCATTCAATTTTTCTAATTCATTACTACTTAAATTATTATCTATATAATTATTTAAATCATCGTCTGTTATTTTCACAACAATTCCTCCTGATAATTATGCTTTAGTAAAAGGTCTCGCAAAATATTTCTTGCTCTGTGAAGCATTACTTTTGTATTTACTATTGACGTATCAATCACTTCGCTTATTTCTTTTAACGATAAGTTATCAATATAAAATAAATTTATTATCACTGAATATCTAACCGGCATTTCCTCAAGAATTTTTAATATATAAGAGCGTGCGGAATTTGTTTCGGAATATAATTTATTGTCATCTAATTTCAAATTAAAATGATCTTCAATTGAACTCATTTCCATCTCAATCTTTCTTTTTTTACTCAAAAGTTTTGTAATGGCGGTATTGTAAGCAATTCTATAAAGCCAAGTAGAAAATTTTGAATCATGCCTGAAAGAAGACAAATTATAAAACACTTTTAAAAATACGTCCTGCAATACTTCTTCAGCGTCCTGCTCGTTTTTAAGAATTCTTTTTACAAGTGTAAATGTCTTGTCCTTATGCAGATTTATTAAAAGCTCGTAATCGACTTCATTTCCTTCTAAAACGGAAGTAATAATTTCTATGTCGGTTAATTTTGCCATTGTTACATTTTGACGCTAATCTATTAAATAAGGTTACAAAAAAAAATAATAAATAATTGTAACCATTTCATACTTAACACTTGTCAAAAGGGTTATATACTGGAACGATAGTGGTTTTTTACATCACAAGGACTCTGCGATCGGAAATTATCCGGCAGATGCCGGACTGAATAAATGTATAACACACTCTAACTTGCTTTTTCACAGAATCCGTGATCGTTCCGAAAAGCAACTAAGATTGTGTATACAAAAATGAAATTTAAAATAACAAATAATAATTAATCATTTAGGAGGAAAAATGGAAGAGTTAATTCCCATAATATTATTTTTGGTTCTGGGTCTGGTAGTTATTACATGGATTTATTTCAGATCTAAAGAAAGGCAGATGATTATTGAGAAAGGACTGAGCTATGAGCAAATGCAGGAGTTTTTTAAATCACGCAGAGACAAATTTTTGTTTTTCAAAATCGGGATTGTTACATTTTTCTTCGGGTTAGGACTCGGTATTGGCATGCTTTTGCAATCTTATTATGAAAATGATGCATGGGTACCATTCTTTATTTTCACAATGACCGGCATTGGATTTGTGGTTGCTTTTCTTTGGGCAAAAAAATTAGAAGAGTAACAGTAGAGGATATTGGAAGTATTTGAAAATCATTATTATACCGCCAAATAATTGGCGGTATAATTTAAATAGTAATTCAACATCGGCAGCAAAGAATTAAGTCCTAATTTATTTTTAATAATAAGAAATTCTTTTTTTTAATATCAATATTCATATTATCAATTAAAGTTTTAGTCTGTTTTGACATCAGATTGATGTAACTTAGTTTTTCTACAGTCGGAAAATAATTCTTCAAATTTATTGTTTTAGCTTTCTTCCCATTGTTTACAAGTACTAATATTTTTTCGTTATCCGATTGTTTTGTGTAAACATAAATTTCATTCTTCGGTGGAAATTGTGTAAGTTTTCCAACAGATAATGCCGAATGCTTTTTACGTAAATGAAATATTTTTTTAAGAAAGTTAAATATATTATTTTCGTACTCTGTTCTTCCCGAAAATGTAAAAGCATCACGCTTATCGTTTGGAAATCCGCCGGGGAATGGAAGGCGTAATGTCCCTTGATCCTGAGTTCCCACCATTCCAATTTCGGAACCATAGAGTATTTGAGGTATTCCGCGAGTTGTAAGCAACATCAGATAAGCTAACTTTGCTTGTTTCAAGTTTTTATCTGCAATAAACATAGTTCGTTCAATATCATGATTGTCAATAAACACGAGTAAATTATCAGGATTTGGATACAGATTATCTTTTGCCAGAGTACTGTAAATTTCAAAAATACTTCCGCCTTTTAAAAAATGATAAAAAGCATCCCGCATTGCAAAATCGGTTACAACCGGTAGATTAGTATTAAAACTTTCACGAACTTTACTATCTTTTTGAAAGCCGGCGAGATAAGCGGGTTCGCCTGTCCAAACTTCACCAACAATATTTGAAGCGGGATATTCCCGCAAAATTTCCGTTGAAAGACGTGCCTCAAAATTTGCGTCAGCATAAGGATAAGTATCTTCACGCACTCCGTCAATTTCCGCTGTTTCCATCCACCAAATTAAATTCTGAATCAAATAATTCGCCAAATATTTATCCTTTTGATTCAAGTCGGGCATAATATCAACAAACCAGCCCTGCGTTATTTTTTTTATGGATAAACTGTCGCTGTGCGGATCGGTAAAAACCATTTTATTATGAACCGCATTTAAGTGTTTTTTTTCCGTTCCGTTTATCCAAGTTTTGGTCGGTAAATCTTTCATCCACGGATGATCAATACTTATGTGATTTGAAACATGATCGTAAATTATTTTAAGTCCGAGTTCGTGAGCTTTCTTTACCAAATGCTTGTAATCTGCGAGCGTTCCGAAACGCGGGTCAATTTTGTATAAATCGGTTGCAGCATATCCGTGATAACTTCTGTCCGTATTATTTTCAAGGAGCGGAGTTAACCAAATTGCGGTAATTCCCAGATCTTTCAAATAATTTAATCTTTTGATTATTCCTTTAATATCACCGCCTCTGCGTCCCTGCGTAGGATTTCCCTTAAATGAATCGTCGTAACCGTTAATTTTGTCGTTAGTTGTATCTTCATTGGCAAATCTATCGGGCATAATAAGATAGATAACGTCTCTATTTGAAAATCCGATGTGTTCGGAAGATTTTCTCTTTCTTAGTAAAATCGGGTATGATATTTTTGTTTGGTCATTACTATTTGAAAGCAGTAATGTGTGATTTCCTATCTTAGCTTTTGAAGAAACAGCAATGTTAATAAAAGCGTAATTGTGATTGGGCACATTGTGAAAATTTACAATTTTCAAATCATTTGATTCCACTTTTACGAGGTTCAAATTTTTTCCGTAAATCATTAATTGAACAGTGTCGTGTTCCATTCCCGCCCACCAATTCGGCGGTTCAATTTTGTTAACAAGAATTTTTTGAGAAAATATATTTGTGAAGCCGAGTGCTAATAAAAGAATCGCTGCCATAGTTATTTGTTTAAACATTTAAATCCTTAATGTTAATAATTAATCTTATGAGTCCACTCTAAAAAGCCCCAAACGGACTAAAGTCCGTTTGGGGAAGTTC